>DASQXT010000199.1:0-13523 GCA_035639575.1 Geodermatophilus sp. | reverse complement strand
CTCACCACGCCTCGTGCCGGGCAAGCAGCACCAGGAGACCTGCAGGAGACCTGATGGGGCTCACCGGGGACTCGCCGGCCGACGAGGTCCGCGCGCCCTGCCGTGACGCCGGCCGACGCCGGCCGTTGCCGGCCTGACCGTCGAAGCCACGACCCCGCCGTCGCCTACTACCGTTATCCCCAACTACTGCGCTCGACACACGAGCGAAGAAGAACGAGCGCTGACACGGAGAGCGGCCCGCGCACCGATCAGGAGCGGCGCCCCTCGGCCTCCCGGGCCGCCCGGGCGACGCTGCGCTTGGCGCGCACGGCGCCGCGCGGGGCGACCGGCTCGACGCCGCCCGCGAGTGCGAGTCGGCGGTAGGAGTCGTAGGAGAGGGTCAGGTACTGCACCGCCAGCGCCTCGGCCCACTCGCGCCGCGACGGTGGTGCGGTCATGCGCAGGTGCTGCGCCGTCCGCACGGCGTGCTTGGCGAAGGTGACCTGCAGTGCCTGGGTGGACAGTCGGGCGCCCACGGCGGAGGCGAGGCCCGGGCCGCGGCGCAGCGCCGGCAGCACCCATGGGCTGTCGGCGAGCGCGGGGAACCGGGCGCGGCAGGACTCCCAGGCGTGCCACGCGGTCAGCGCGCCCGGCACCGACCACTCGCCGTCCTCGGTGCGGACGACGACCCGGCGCGCCGTCGGGTGCACCTGGTCGCGGCGCAGCGACCGGAACTGCCCGACGGTCCCGGGCCAGCCCAGGGCCAGCGCGCACCACGCCACGGTGCGCAGGTGCTCGGGGTCCTCGGTCCTGATCTGGGAGAGTGGCCGCAGCTCCAGGGTCTGCGGGTCGGGCTCCGGCGTCCGCACCACCGGCAGCGCGATCCCGCCGTACCGGGCGACCTTGCTGTAGAGGGCGACGGTGGCCGGCTTCCAGCCGCGGGCGTCGGCGATGGGGTCCATGCCCTCCTCGACGAGGGCGTCGGGCCCCATGCCGACCTCCAGCGCGGCGTCGACGAGCCGGCGCCACTGGGGCTCGTAGCCCGGCGGCACGGGCAGCCGGCGCCAGGCCCGCTCGGCGGGCGGGGCCGGCATCGCGGGCAGGGGTGGCTCCCACCGGTCGCTCATGCACCCACCTTACCGTTATCCCGAACAAACCGACCAATCACTCAAGGAAGGCAGACGGCGCCTCCGGCGCCGAGACACCGACAAAGACTTCCGCTTCTCCATCCCGTTCGCCGCGCAGCACCGCAGCGGGCTGGGAATGCTGGTCGGCGTGCGGACGGTGGGTGTCGAGGAGGAGCTGCTGGTGGTCGACCCCTCGGGACGGCCGGTGCCGCTCGGTCCGGCCGCGCTCGAGGTGGCGGCCCGCCGTGGCGAGGGCGAGACGGTCGAGGAGCACGACCGCGCCGAGCGGGAGGACGGCGACACGCACGAGGCCGACGACCCGGCCGCCCGGCTGGTCCCCGAGCTCAAGGCCCAGCAGCTGGAGTTCGGCACCCGCGTCTGCACGGGCCTCGAGGACGTCGCCGCCGACCTGCGGCACTGGCGGGAGCGGGCGGACGCCGCGGCCCGCGGTGTCGGCGCCCGCGTGGCCGCGCTGGCCAGCTCCCCGGTGCGCGTCGAGCCGCGGAGCACGCCGGGGGAGCGGTACACGCTGATGGTCGACACCTTCGGGCTGACCGCGGCCGAGCAGCTGACCTGCGGGTGCCACGTGCACGTGGCCGTCGAGGACGACGAGGAGGGCGTCGGCGTCCTCAACCGGATCCGCGTGTGGCTCCCGGTGCTGACCGCGCTGACCGCGAACTCGCCGTTCTGGCTGGGCCGCGACAGCGGGCACGCCAGCTACCGCGCCCAGGCGTGGAACCGCTGGCCGTCGTCGGGGCCCAACGAGCTGTTCGCCGACGCCGCCGCCTACCACCGGCTCGTGCAGGAGCTGCTCGCGACCGAGACGATCGTCGACACCGGGATGGTCTACTTCGACGCCCGGCTGTCCGAGCGCTGGCCCACCGTCGAGGTGCGGGTCGCCGACGTCGCGCTGCGGGCCGAGGACGCCGTCACCCTCGCCGGCCTGGTGCGCGCGCTGGTCGACACCGCTGCGGGCGAGTGGCGGGCCGGGGTGCCGGCGCCCGCCGTCCGCAGCGAGGTGGTCCGCATGGCCGCGTGGCGGGCCAGCCGCTCCGGGATGACCGGGGACCTCGTGCACCCCGCCACCGGCCACCCCGCGCCGGCCGCGGAGGTCGTGACGGCGCTGTTGGAGCACGTGCGGCCCGCGCTGGCCGCCATGGGGGACGAGCAGCGGGTCGCCGGCGGTGTCGCCGCTGTCCTCGAGCGGGGCACCGGGGCGGACCTGCAGCGCCGGGTGTTCGCCGAGACCGGCGACCTCACCGCGGTGGTGCGGGCGGCGGTCGAGGCCACGCACTCCTGAGCGCGGTGCCCGGGGACGGCGGTTATGGTCCCGCCATGTACACCGCCAGCTGGGGCGACGTCGTCCGCCGGGACCTCTTCGGTGCGCACCCGGACCCCCGCGACCGTCCGTACCGGTTCGTCATCCGGCTGGCGCTGGCGGTGTTCCGGCTGCTGCGCTTCCGCTTCGACGTCCGGGGCGCCGAGCACGTGCCCGCGTCGGGCGGCGCCGTGGTCTGCAGCAACCACGTCAGCTACCTCGACTTCACCTTCCTCGGACTGGCGGCGCTGCCGCAGCACCGGCTGGTGCGGTTCATGGCCAAGGCCTCGGTGTTCGCCCACGGCTTCTCCGGGCCGTTCATGCGGGCGATGCACCACATCCCCGTCGACCGGAAGGCCGGGGCGGCCGCGTTCGACCTCGCCGTCCGCGCGCTCAAGGACGGCGAGGTGGTCGGCGTCTTCCCCGAGGCGACGATCAGCAGCAGTTTCCGGGTCAAGGAGCTCAAGGCCGGCGCCGCGCGGATGGCGATCGACGCCGGGGTCCCGCTCATCCCCGCAGCGGTGTGGGGCGGCCAGCGGCTGTTCACCAAGCACCACCCGATCCGGTTCGCCCGCGGCGTGGCGGTCACCGTCGTCCTCGGGGAGCCGATCCGCCCGGAGCCGGGGGAGGAGCCCCGCGCGCTGCTGGCCCGCATCCGCGCGGCGATGGAGGCGTTGCTCGACGAGGCGCAGCGCACCTACCCGCAGCCGCCGGCCGGCCCCGAGGACCTCTGGTGGCAGCCGGCGCACCTGGGGGGCACCGCGCCGACGCCGGAGGAGGCCGTGCGCCTGGACCACAGCGACGTCAAGGGCAGCCGGCCGAAGGCGAGCGCGGTCGCGACGGTGCGCCGGCTGCTGCGCCGCCGCGCCCGCTGACGGGCGGCCGACGAGCCCCGAGGAGGGGGTCCCTCAGTCGACGACCACCGGTGCCATGAGCCGGAAGGCGTCCAGCTCGACGTCGTACCAGCGGCGCATCCGGCCCAGCGGGGTCATCCCCAGCCGGGTGCAGACCGCCACCGACGCGGTGTTGCCGGGGCGGACGACGGCGTACACCTCCGGCAGGCCCGCCCGGAAGCCCCGCTCGATGACCGCCCGCGCCGCCTCGGTGGCGTAGCCGCGGCCCCAGCTGTCCGGGTGCAGGTGCCAGCCGACCTCCACCTCGCCCACGCCGTGGGGGAGGGGCTTGAGCAGCACCGTGCCGGCCACCGTCCCGGAGTCCAGCTCGAGCGCCCAGACGCCGAAGCGGTCGTCGGCCTGCGCCACCGCGCGCCACCGGGCCACCAGCTGGACCGGGGGGACGGACGGGGTGCCGCCCAGCCAGCGGGTGACCTCCTCGCGGCCGTAGAGGTCCACCAGGCGCGCCAGGTCGTCCCGGCGGGTGGTCCAGGGCCGCAGCCGCAACCGGGCGGTGCGCAGGTCCCCGTCCTCGGCCGCCACGCCGTCCTGCCTACCGCTGGGGGCGGCCCGGGGCCACCGGACGACGCCCCCCGGGACGTGTCCGGCGGAGCGGTCGTGGTGTCCTTCCCCGGGCGCGGTCGGCGCCCGCGCGGCAGAGGGGACGGGGCGTGACCGAGAGCGTGCTGGTCACCGACGTGACGGTCGGCGACCGCGCCGGCCGGGCGGTGCTGGTGGAGGGCGGCCGGATCGCCTGGCTCGGGGACGCCGCCGCCGCGCCGTCCGCCGCCCGGGTGGTCGCGGGGGAGGGGGCGCTGCTCACCCCCGCCTTCGTCGATGCGCACGTGCACGCCACGGCGACCGGTCTGGCGCTCACCGGCCTCGACCTCCACTCGAGGTCGAGCCTTACGGAGGTCATCGCGTCGCTCCGGGCGCACGCCGAGGCCACCCCGGGCGGCGTCCTGCTCGGCACCGGCTGGGACGAGACCGGCTGGCCGGAGGGGCGCGGGCTCACCCGTGCCGACGTCGACGCCGTCGTCGGCCGGCGGCCGGCCTACCTGGCGCGGGTCGACGTCCACTCCGCCACCGTCTCGACCGCGCTGCTGGACCTGGTCCCGGGGATCACCGACCTGCCCGGCTTCTCCCCGGACGGGCAGCTGCGCCTGGACGCCCACCACGCCGCCCGGCGGGCGGCCTACGGGTCGGTGGACGCCGTCCAGCGCGGCGCCGCGCAGCGAGCCACCCGCGCGGCGGCGGCCGCCCTGGGCATCGGCAGCCTGCACGAGATGGCCGGACCGGAGGTCTCCGGCGCCGACGACCTGGCCGGCCTGCTGGCGATCGCCGCCGCCGAGCCCGGCCCGCGGGTACTCGGCTACTGGGGCGAGCTGGCCGAGCGTGGCGGCCTGGACGTGGTGCGCGAGCTGGGCCTGACCGGCGCCGGGGGCGACCTGTTCTGCGACGGCGCCCTGGGCTCGCACACCGCCGCGCTGAGCCGTCCCTACAGTGACCGACCCGAGACCGCCGGGCACCTGCGCTTCGAGACGGCGTCGCTGGTCGAGCACGTGCGGGCCTGCACCCGCGCCGGCGTGCAGGCCGGCTTCCACGTCATCGGGGACGCCGCGGTCGACCAGGTGCTCGGCGCGGTCGGCGCGGTCGTCGACGAGCTGGGCGCGGCCGCGGTGCGGGCGTGCCGGCACCGCCTCGAGCACCTCGAGATGGTGTCCCCGGCGGCGGTGGCGCGGCTGCGCGACTGGGGGATGGTCGCCAGCGTGCAGCCGGCGTTCGACGCGGCCTGGGGCGGGGACGCCGGGATGTACGCCGAGCGGCTCGGGGTGGACCGGGCGCTGGACACCAACCCGTTCGCCGACCTCGCCGACGCCGGGGTCGCGCTGGCCCTCGGCAGCGACGCACCGGTCACCCCGCTGGACCCGTGGGGCGGCGTGCACGCGGCCGTCGACCACCGCACGCCGGGGTCGGGGCTGCGGCCCTTCGACGCCTTCGACGCGGCCACGCACGGCGGCTGGCACGCCGTCCGCGGGGAGCACCCGCAGGGGCCGCTGGCCGTCGGGGCGCCGGCCGACCTGGCGCTGTGGGCGACGGCGGAGACGCTGTCGGCGGTGCTCGCCGGCCGCGGCCGGCCGGGCTGCCGCCTGCTGCTGGTGGGAGGCGTCCCGGTCGCGTAGGGCACCGACGGGTCGCGGTCCACGGAGGGCCGGGACCGCAGCGGCGCGTTCGTTACAGCGGCTGTAGTCACTCACCGGGGTCATCGGCGCCGTCCCGAGCGGGGCACTCCGGAACGGGTTCCCCGCCGGCTCTCGGCGGGATGGGATGCTGGAGGCCGCGACCCCGTCCGACCGGCTCGGGGCAGGTCAGCGACCGGAGGCTCCCGGCCGCACGGGTGCACGGGAGGCGCGGGTGCCGTCTGGGACGCCGACCGGCACCCTCGAGCGGCCCGCCGGGTTCCCGGGCTCGGGCTCCGCGGTCGCGTCCCGGTGGCGCCGGCTGGGCGGGCAGGTGGCACGGCGCACCCTGCTGGCGGCCGCGGCCGGGGGACTGCTCCTGCTCGCCTTCCCCGGCGCCTCGCTGCCGCTGCTGGCACCGCTGGGGCCGGCCGCGCTGGCGCTGGCCGTCCACGGGCAGCGGGCCCGCACCGGCGCGTGGCTGGGCCTGGTCGCCGGCCTGGCGTTCTTCGTGCCGCTGCTGTCGTGGAGCGGGATCTTCGTCGGCGCGCTGCCGTGGCTGGCCCTCGCCACCTCGCAGGCCGCCTCCGTCGCCCTGCTCGGCGCGGCGACGGCCGTCACGTCGCGGCTGCCGCTGTGGCCGCTGTGGGCGGCGGCCCTCTGGGTGGGCCAGGAGGCGCTGCGCGGCCGCTTCCCCTTCGGCGGCTTCCCCTGGGGGCGGCTGGGCCTGAGCCAGACCGAGGGCCCGTTCCTGGCGTTCGCCGCCTACGGCGGGGTGCCCCTGGTCGGGTTCGCCGTCGCGCTCACCGGCACGCTGCTGGCCGCCACCGTCCTGCGGCTGGGCTCCGGAGGACGGCGCGCCGCGGCGCTCACCGCCCTGGGCGCGCTGGCCGTCCCGGCCCTGGGCGGGCTGGCCTGGCTGCCGCTGCCCGGCCCCTCGCTCACCGCCGGCGGGCCGACGCGGACGGTGGCGGTCGTGCAGGGCGACGTCCCGAAGCCGGGCCTGGAGTTCAACGAGCGCCGCCGGGCGGTGCTGGACAACCACGTGGGCCGGACGCTCGCCCTGGCCGAGGCGGTCGCGGCCGGCGAGCAGCCGCGGCCCGACCTCGTCGTCTGGCCGGAGAACAGCTCCGACATCGACCCGTACCGTAACGCCGACGCCGCCCGCGAGATCAGCCGCGCCGCGGACGCGATCGGCGCGCCGGTCCTGGTGGGTGCCGTCGTCAGCGGCCCGGGCGAGTACATCAGCAACACCGCGATCGTCTGGTCCCCGGAGACCGGCCCGGGCGACACCTACGTCAAGCGCCACCCGGTCCCGTTCGCCGAGTACATCCCCTTCCGCGACTTCTTCCGGCTGTTCAGCGACAAGGTCGACCTGGTGCGCCGCGACTTCGCCGCCGGCGACGAGGTCGGCCTGCTGGAGGTGGGCGGCGCCCGGGTCGCCGACGTCATCTGCTTCGAGGTGGTCTACGACGGCCTGGTGCACGACGCCGTCTCCGCCGGCGCCGGGATGATCGTCGTGCAGACCAACAACGCCACCTTCGGCTACAGCGCCGAGAGCGAGCAGCAGGTCGCGGCCGCTCAGGTGCGGGCGGTCGAGTTCGGCCGCTCGGTCGCGCTGGCCTCCACCAGCGGCATCTCCACGGTCATCGCCCCCGACGGCTCCCTGGCCGCTGCCTCGGGGCTGTTCGAGCCGGCCGTGTTCGTGGAGGAGGTCGCGCAGCGCGACTCCACCACCCTCGCCGAGCGGCTGGGCGCCGCCCCGGAGTGGTTGCTGAGCGCGCTGGGCGCCGGAGCGCTGCTCGCCACCGTGCCCGCGCTGCGCCGCCGGCTGCGGCGGGGGACGGCGTGAGCGCGCGGGTGCTGGTCGTCGTCCCCACCTACGACGAGGTGGAGAACATCGAACCGATCCTGGAGCGGCTGCACGCGGCCGTCCCGGAGGCGCACGCCCTCGTGGTGGACGACGGCTCGCCCGACGGCACCGGCGAGCTGGCCGAGAAGCTGGCCGCGCTCGACCCTCGGGTGCACGTGCTGCGGCGGACCGCCAAGTCCGGCCTGGGCCCGGCGTACGTCGCCGGCTTCCGCTGGGGCCGCGCGCGCGGCTACGACGTCCTGGTCGAGATGGACGCCGACGGCTCGCACCACCCCGAGCAGCTGCCCGGCCTGCTGGCCGCGCTGCAGCACGCCGACCTGGTGCTGGGCTCGCGGTACGTGCCCGGCGGGCGGGTGGAGGACTGGCCGCGGCACCGGCTGCTGCTCTCCCGCGCCGGCAACCTGTGGACCCGCTGGTCACTGCGGCTGCCCCTGGCCGACGCCACCGGCGGTTTCCGGGCGGTGCGCGGCGAGCTGGTCGACCGGTTGCCCTTCGACGACGTCGCCAGCCAGGGCTACTGCTTCCAGGTCGACTGGGCGTGGCGGGCGGTCCGCGCCGGCGCCCGGGTGGTCGAGGTCCCGATCACCTTCACCGAACGCACGTTCGGGCGGAGCAAGATGAGCCGCTCGATCGTTCAAGAGGCGTTGGTACGGGTCACCTGGTGGGGCCTGCAGGACCGGCTGGCCGACCGGCTGCCGGGCCGGGTCCGCCGCCCCGTGCCGCGACGAGCCCGCGACGGCGGGCGGTCGAGCGGGGTCCGGTAGGCGGACCCGGGGCCGCCGGCGCGTGCGGGCGAGAGGAGAACCGTGGGACACCGCGTGCGCGTGCTGGTGGGGCTGTGGGCGCTGGCCGAGGTCGTCGTCCTCGTCCTGGTCGCCTCCTGGATCGGCGTGGGGTGGACGGTGCTGGCCACCCTGGCCACCACCGTCCTGGGCTGGGCGCTGCTGGCCCGCCAGGGCACCCGGGCGCTGGCCGAGCTGCGGGAGCGGGCCCGCGAGCGGCGGGCACCGGGACGGGCCCTGGGGGACGCCGGGCTGATCGCCGCCGGCGGGCTGCTGATGGTGCTGCCCGGCTTCCTGGGCGACCTCGTGGGGCTGCTGTGCCTGCTGCCCCCGACGCGCTTCCTCGTCCGCGGGCTGCTCGGCCGCACGGTGGCCTCCCGGCTGCCGGTCGGGCTGCGCGGCCCGGTGCGGGTGCGCAGCGCCCGCGCGGAGGGGCCCTTCGGCGGTCCGTTCGGCTCGGGGGCGCACGCGTCCGGGTTCGGGCGGCCGCTGGTCATCGAGGGCGAGGTCGTGCGGGACGAGCCGGTGCGCGACGAGCGTCCCTGACCGGCCCGGCTCCCGGCGTCGTGCCATGCGCCGCCGTCGAGGTGATCATGGGGTTGTGGTCGGCCCGCTCGGCGTGTCCGCGCGCGTCACCTGCACCGAGCCCATGATCAACTCCTGAGGAGGGCTGGGACAGCGGGACCCGCGCTCCGGGCCGGGACGCGGAACGGCCCCGGTGGGAGATCCCACCGGGGCCGTCGACTGCCGTCGTGCGACGGTGTCAGCTGGCGCGGGTCCGCCGGCCGCGGAGCACCTCGAGGCGCTCGGCCAGGACCTCCTCGAGGTCCTCCACCGAACGGCGCTCCAGGAGCATGTCCCAGTGCGTCCGCGGGGGCTTGACCTTCTTCGGCGCGGGCTCGGTGCCGCCGACCAGCTTGGCGGCCGAGCCGTCGAACTTGCACTCCCAGGTGTCGGGGAGCTCGGCGTCGTCCGCGAAGGGCACGGTGAACAGGTGACCCGACGGGCACCGGTACTCCGCGTACTGCCGCTCGATCGGCGCGGTGTTCCGCTCGGTCTCGTAGCTCACGCTGCCCAGTCGGCTGCCCCGCAGGGAACGCTCGCCCATGGCACACCGTCCTCTCGTGCTGGTGGTGTCGGTCCAGACTCACCGTCGCAGCAGGGGTCTACCCACTGCACGGCGGGATCACGTGGACCAACGACAGAGTTCGCGGAGAGATTCCGCGGAATCGGTCCCGAATCATCGCATGGGGTGGTAGTGGGACGCCGGACCACCCCCCGTCCGGGGGAGTCCCGGCCGGTCGCCGGGTCCTCAGCGCAGCGCCAGCTGCCCCGGGCCGGCCGCCGTCGGGCCCAGCTGGCCCAGCACGTGGTGACGCCGGCAGAGCACCTGGTAGTGCACGTCGGCGTCCCGGGCGTCGGGGGCCGGCGTGGGCGCGGTGTCGGCGACGACGACGGTCTCGCCCTCGCGGACCATCGCGCCGTCCACCACCCGGGCGTTGAGCAGCCCCGGCAGCCCGCACCAGCACAGCACCTCGACCTGGATGCGCTGGACGTCGTCGGCGACCTCGAGCAGCCGCTGGGTGCCCGGGAACAGCCGCGCCCGGAAGTCGGTGGTCAGCCCGAAGGCGTAGACGTCCACGTGCGACTCGTCGACGAGCTCGGCGAGCTGGTCGACCTGCTCGGCGGTGAGGAACTGCGCCTCGTCGACGATCAGGTAGTCCACCCGGTCGCCCGCCGCCCAGGAGGCGCGCACCAGCAGCCGCAGGTCGGTGCCGGCCGCCACCTCCAGCGCCTCGCGGCACAGCCCGACCCGGGAGCTGATCTGCGGCTGCGCGGAGCGGTCGCCCTGGGTCAGCAGCAGGCCCCGCCGTCCCTGCCGGCTCTGATTGTGGTCGACCTGCAGGGCCAGCGTGGACTTGCCGCAGTCCATCGGCCCGTGGAAGAAGCGCAGGTGCGCCGGCGCCGGGTGGCGGCGGCGGTCGCCGGCAGCGGGGACGGCGGACAGCAGCGGTGCGCCGTCGGCGGGAGCCAGGGGGGTCACAGACGCTCCGGTGGGGTGTTGCCGGCCGCGACGACCGCGCGACGGACGGGCAGCGCGGCCAGCGCGACGAAGCCGGCCACGAAGAAGACGACGAGGCTGACGATGGCCAGCCGGTAGGACCCGGTCAGCTGGTAGGTCAGCCCGAACGCCAGCGGGCCCAGCCAGCTGGTGCCGCGGTCGCTGATCTCGTAGAAGCCGTAGTACTCGGCCTCCTTGCCCGCGGGGATGAGCTGGCTGAACAGCGACCGGGACAGCGCCTGCGTGCCGCCCTGTACCAGCCCGATGACCGCGGCCAGGGCGTAGAACTGCCCGACCGCGCCCGCCTGCAGGAAGTAGGCGGCGACCAGCACGCCGATCCACGCGACCAGGGCGCCCAGGACGGTCCGCCTGGCCCCGTACCGGGCGGCCAGCCGCCCCAGACCCAGCGCGCCGCCGATGGCCACCACCTGCACCATGAGGATCGCGCCGGTGAGCACCGACTGCTCCAGACCGAGCTCCTCGGTGGCGTAGGTGGCCGACAGCGAGATGACGGTCTGCACACCGTCGTTGAACAGCAGGTACGCGCCCAGGAACCACAGCGTCAGCGGGAAGGCCCGCATCTCGCGCACCGTCGTCGCCAGCTGGCGGAAGCCGCTGCGCGGCCGGCCGGCCGCCTCGCGCACCGGCCGGTTGCGCAGCCGGGACACCGTGAAGACGGTGAACGCGCCCCACCACAGGCCCGCGGTGGCCAGGCAGATCCGCACCGCCTCGCCGGTGGTCAGCCCCAGGGACGGCGCCGCGAGCACCAGCCCCAGGTGGACGGCGAGCAGCAACGCCCCGCCGACGTAGCCGAACGCCCATCCACGGCTGGAGACGGCGTCCCGCTCGTCCGGCGCGGCCAGGTCCGGCAGCCACGAGTAGTACACGACGGTGGCCGCGCCGAAGCTGATGTTGGCCAGGACGAACAGGACCGCGCCGAGCAGGTAGCGACCGTCGGCGACGAAGTAGAGGGCCGTGGTGGCCAGCGCCCCCACCGCGGTGGACCCGGCCAGCAGCTCCCGCTTGCGCCCGGTCCGGTCGGCCACCGCGCCGGTCAGCGGCAGCACCAGGACCTGCACCAGCACCGACGCCGACAGCACGTAGGAGAACCAGCTGCCCGGCGGGATGGCCAGGCCGAGGAAGCCCAACCGCCCGTCGGGCCCGGCCGCCTCCTCGGCGACCGACGTCAGGTACGGGCCGAGGAAGACCGTGGTGACGCTGGTGTTGAACACCGACATCGCCCAGTCGTAGGAGTACCAGCCGAACCGCTCGCGGCGCAGCGCGCGGTCGGCGGCCGGACTGGTCGGCCCGGTGGTGGCGGCGGTCGTCACGGCCGCAGGGTGTCAGCCGTCATCGAGGTCGTCCAGCACGGCCAGGTCACGCCGGGATGTCGTCCGGGTGACGCCGCCCGCGGAGGCGGCGGTCGGCGTCCCTGCTCACCGCGGGACCCACTGGCCGCGGCGCTGGAGCAGGTCCCGGAGCATCGCCGGGCGGTCGGTCATCACGCCGTCCACGCCGAGGTCGAGGACGGCCGCGGCCTCCTGCTCGGTGTCCACCGTCCACACGTGCACCTGCAGCCCGCGGTCGTGCGCCGCGGCGATGAAGCGCTCGTCGACCAGCGCCCGGCCGCCCAGCTGCAGCGGCACCTGCGCGCAGCCGGCGGGGATGCGCACCAGCCCGGCGGCGCGGGGGGAGTAGGAGGACAGCCGCAGCGCCGCCACCCCGCGCGGGCCGAGCGAGGTGCACACCGAGGGCCCGAACACCCGGCGGGCGGCGGCGACCCGGGCGTCGGAGAACGAGCCCAGGCAGATGCGGTCCTCGGCGCGCAGCCGGCGGACGGTGCGGGCCAGCGGGGCGACGACGCCCGGCGCCTTGATGTCGAGGTTGAACCGCACGTCGGGCCAGGCGCCGAGCAGCTCCTCGAGCCGCAGGATCGGCTCCCGACCGCCGATCCGGGCGGATGACAGCTCGGCCCACCCCAGATGGTCGACCCGACCGGTGCGGTCGGTGACGCGGTCGAGGGTCGGGTCGTGGAACACGATCGGCACGCCGTCGGCGGTCACCCGGACGTCGGTCTCGAGGTACCGGTAGCCCATCGCCACGCAGGCCTCGAAGGCGGGCAGCGAGTTCTCCAGGTGCTCGATCGCCCCACCCCGGTGGGCCATCGCGATGGGGGTGGGCCCGTCGAGGAACGCGTACCGGAGCGAGCCCACGCCGACACGCTAACGCCGCTGGTCCCCGCGCTGGTCGGGGCCTCGTCCCGCCCGCCGTCGAGCACCGCTCCGTCGCGCCCGGACCGGCCCGCGCGCGCACGGACCGGGCGTGTTCCGCGGTTTGTGTCGGTGGCGGCGTCTACGGTGCGCAGCGTGGCACAGCGAGACACGATCCGGACGATCGACGAGGAGGCAACGACCGAGACCGGGCTGCCCGGCCCGCGGAGGGGGAGTGGCACCGAGCGCCGGTGCGGCTGGTGCTGCCGGGTGCTGCCCTCGCAGGGGTCGGTCGGGCGCCCGCGCCAGTACTGCGGTCAGGCCTGCCGGCAGCGGGCCTACGAGCAGCGTTCGGCCACGGCAAAGGCCGGGCTGTCCGGCGACGTCGTGCTGGTCACCCGCGCGGAGCTCGACGGGCTGCAGGACCGGCTGTACCAGCTGCGCTGCGCGATCGAGGACGTGCAGACCCTGCTGGGCGAGCGGCACACCAAGGCCGAGCTGGAGCGCTCCCTGCAGGACCTGGTGCGGTCGACCGGCCGGCTCGACAGGCTCTGGGTCTCCGAGCGCGCCGCCGGCTGATCACCGCGCCGGCCGGCGCGTCACCCGCCGCTCTGCTCCGGGCCGGAGTTATTCGGCAGGTTGTCGTTGGACGGGGCGGCAGGCCCGGAGCTCGCGGTCTCCGACGGGGCGGTCGTGTCGGTGGTGCCGTCCTTCTGGTCCTGCCCGGCCGCCTGACAGGCGGTCATCGTCGCGCCGCCTCCGAACAGTGCCAAGGCGGTCATCAGAGCGGCGATCGGGCGTCGGAGTTGCATGTGTCCGACCCTAGGCAGCCGTCGGGCAGTGCGCCCGTCGAACGGTGACCTATCCGTCATTCCGTCACAGTGACGTAAATAGCGGTGGATGGGGGCGGCCCGGGGAAGTGGTCGCCAGGGGGACGGCGGGGGCCCATGGCGCGGTTCCGGCCGGCGGATCGGGTGGGCCGGGCCATCACGGGTCCCGAGCTGACCCGAGCTGAGGCGTCGAGGTGGCGCGAGGACCCGTCGGATGGAGCGGCCGGCGTACCGGACGTCGGGGACCGACCGCCAGCAAGAGACGGACG
>DASQXT010000198.1:0-10766 GCA_035639575.1 Geodermatophilus sp. | reverse complement strand
CTGCGTGTACACACCGCCACGAGGCATGCTGCCGGGGTGAGCTACGACGTCGCCGCCGTCCGCGCCTGCTTCCCCGCCCTGCGTGCCGGGGCCGCCCACTTCGACGGGCCGGGCGGCTCCCAGGTGCCCGAGTCGGTGGCCACCGCGGTGGCGGCCACCCTCACCGCGCCGATCGCGAACCGCGGGCGGGTCACCCAGGCCGAGCGCACCGCCGACGACGTCGTCCTGGCCGCGCGGCGGGCGATCGCCGACCTCGTCGCCGGCGACCCCGGCGGGGTGGTGTTCGGCCGCAGCACGACCCAGCTGACCTACGACCTCTCCCGCGCGCTGTCCGCCGGGTGGGGGCCGGGCGACGAGGTCGTGGTGACCCGGCTGGACCACGACGCGAACGTCCGCCCGTGGGTCCAGGCCGCGGCCGCCCGCGGGGCGACCGTGCGCTGGGCGGAGTTCGACCCGGCCACCGGCGAGCTCGCCCCCGAGGCGGTGGCGGCCCACCTCAGCGACCGCACCCGGCTGGTCGCCGTCACCGGCGCCTCGAACCTCATCGGCACCCGGCCGGACGTCGCGGCGATCAGCGCGCTCGCCCACGACGCCGGCGCCCTCACGTACGTCGACGGCGTGCACCTCACCGCGCACGTCGCGGTCGACGTCCGCGTGCTGGGCGCCGACCTCTACGCCTGCTCGCCGTACAAGTTCCTCGGCCCGCACCTGGGCTGCGTCGTCGCGGACCCCGCCCTGCTGGAGACGCTGCACCCCGACAAGCTGCTGCCCTCCACCGACGCCGTCCCCGAGCGGTTCGAGCTGGGCACGCTGCCCTACGAGCTGCTCGCCGGCACCACCGCCGCCGTGGACTTCCTCGCCGGGCTGGGTGAGCTCGCCGGCGAAGCCGGCGGAGCCGGCGACCGTGGCCCGGAGGCCGACCGCCGCGCCCGGCTGGAGGCCGGCATGGCGGCGCTCGAGGAGCACGAGGACCGGCTGCGGGAGCGCATCGAGGACGGCGTCCGGGCGCTGCCCGGCGTCACCGTGTGGTCCCGGGCGGTCCGCCGCACGCCCACCCTGCTGCTCACCTTCGACGGTCGCGACGCCGCCGACGCGTACCGGTTCCTGGCCGAGCGCGCGGTCTTCGCGCCCGCCGGGTCCTTCTACGCGATCGAGGCCTCGCGGCACCTCGGCCTCGGCGACACCGGCGGCCTGCGGGTCGGGCTCGCGCCCTACAACGACGACGGGGACGTCGACCGGCTGCTCGCGGGCCTGGGGGAGTGGTTTGGCGCTTGAGGGAGGACCCTCCTGCCCCCCGCCATAGAAGGAACCCGTCCTCCTCACCGCTCGCAGGCTCGCGGTGAGCCTCTGGACGGGGCCACGGCGGACCCTGCAGGAGGGCCGGATTGCATCGCGCGCAATCGGACCGTGTGACAGCGGTCACCGGCAGGTTAGTCTGACGGCACCGCCGAGAGCCACGGAGGTCGTCGTGCCCGCTGCCGTGCGCACCCCGAGCGGGGCGAAGACGACCACCGCCACCCCGGACCGGTTGCCGTCCCCCGGCGGTGTCGCGGTGCACCCGGCCCCGGCCGTCGCCGCGTTCACCAAGTACCTGGTGCCCGAGGTCGTCTTCGGCTGGGGCTCGCTGTCCGAGGCCGGCTGGGCCGCCCGGCGGCTGGGGGCGCAGCGGCCGTTCGTGGTCACCGACGCCGGGCTGGTGCAGGCCGGCTGGTGGGCCGAGCTCGCCGGCCACCTCGCCGAGGCCGGGCTGCGCGCGACCGTCTGGCAGGAGCTCACCCCCAACCCCAAGGACCACGAGGTCGCCGCGGGGGCGCAGCGCTACCTGGAGAGCGGGTGCGACGTCATCGTCGGCCTGGGCGGCGGCTCGGTCATCGACGCGGCCAAGGCGATCGCGGTCGTGGCGAGCAACGGCGGGCAGATCCTCGACTACGAGGGCGTCGACAAGGTCACCGCGGCGATCCCGCCGACCGTGATGTGCCCCACCACCGCCGGCACCGGCGCCGACGTCTCGCAGTTCGCCGTCATCACCGACACCACCCGCCGGCTCAAGGCCACCCTGATCGGCCGGGCGCTGGTCCCCGACATCTCGATCACCGACCCGCGGCTGCTCACCACGATGCCCGACGACCTCGCGGCCGCGACCGGGCTGGACGCGCTGACCCACGGCATCGAGGCGTTCGTCTCCCGGGCGTCGGGCCCGCTCACCGACGTGCACGCGCTGCACGCCATCGAGCTGATCTGCGGCTCGCTGCGCGGCACCCTCGACCGGCCGGAGGACCCCGCAGGGCGCACCGCGATGGCCCAGGCCAGCCTCGAGGCGGGGCTGGCCTTCACCAACGCGATCCTCGGCGCCACCCACGCGATGAGCCACCAGGTCGGCGGGCTGCTCGACCTGCCGCACGGCGTCGTCAACGGCGTCCTGCTGCCGCACGTCATCCGGTTCAACGCGCGCAGCGGGCCGGACCGGTTCGTCCCCGTCGCGCGGGCCATGGGCATCGACGTCACGGGGCTGCCGGCCGACGTCGCCGCCGAGGAGGCCGCCGAGGCCGTCGGCCGGCTGGCCGCGGACCTGGGCTGCCCGCGCGGGCTGGCCGAGCTCGGTGTGCGGGAGTCCGACGTCGAGACCCTCGCCGTCACCACCCTCGGCGACGCGTGCCTGTCGACCAACCCCCGCGACGCCGACTCCACCGACATCGCGGCGCTGTTCCGCAGCGCGCTCTGATGCGCGCCCCCGACATCTCCCAGCTCACCGGGCTGCGCTCGTCCAAGCCGAGCTGGTACGCCGAGTACCGGCAGACCGTCGACGACCTCGACCGCGCGCTGGGCTCGCTGGAGCACATCGCCGGCGTCCTGTCGGCCACCGGTCAGGGCGCCCACGCGCTGTGCCGGGCCGTCGTCGACGCCACCGCCGAGCACCTCGGCGAGCCGTGGGCGGTGTTGGCGCTGTCCGGGACGGCGCTGCCGCTGGCCCGCCCGCGGATGCTCGGCCGCGGTCCGTCCGGGGTCGGGGTGGGTCACATGGCACTGCTGCCCGAGGTGGTGCGTCGCCCGGTCACCGAGGCGCTGGCCGCCGACGCCGTCGAGCCGTGGCAGACCGCCGACGGCGCGGTCGTCGTCCCCCTGGTGGTCGACGGCGAGCCGGTCGGCGCGCTGGTCGCCTGCGGCGGGCCCCGGCGGACGGCGACCGCCGCGGACCTGGCCATCCTGCGGATCGCGGCCAACCAGTCGGCGGTCGCGCTGCTCTCGGACCACCTGCTGGCCCGGTCGGAGGGGCTGCGCCGGCAGACCGAGGAGCTCTACGCGCAGGCCGAGCAGCGGGCCCGCGACCTCGCCGACCGGCACGAGCAGCTGGCCGACGCCGAGCGGCGGCTGGACGTCGCCGCCCAGCGGGAGGCGGTGGACGCCGAGCGGCACCGGATCGCCCGCGAGCTGCACGACAGCGTGGCCCAGCACGTGCTGTCGGCGGGGATGACGATCGAGTGGTGCCGGCCGGAGGTGGCCCACCACAGCGAGGTCTACGAGCGGCTCGGGCACGCCAAGGCGCTGACCCGCGAGGCGGTGGAGCGGCTGCGCGGCGCCATCCACGCGCTCTCCTCCGACGGCCACGGGGACGACGACGGGCTGCCCGCGCTGCTGGGCCGGCTCTCCGACGTCGCCCCGGTGCCGGGCCTGGCCGTCGCCGTCCGGGTGGAGGGGCGCCCGCGCGGGCTGCCCCCGGAGGTCGAGCACTCGCTGTTCCGGATCGCCTCGGAGTGCCTGTTCAACACCGCCCGGCACGCGCAGGCCACCCGGAGCACCGTGCGGCTGGCCTACCGGCCCGACGAGCTGCGGCTCTCGGTGGCCGACGACGGCTGCGGCGACCCCGACGTGCTGCGCCGGGCGCTGCGGGCCTCGGGACGCCGGGACGACGGGTACCACCGCGGGCTGGGCAACATCGCCTCGCGCTGCCGGGAGATGGGGGCGACGGTGCGGATCACGCGGGCCCGGATGGGCGGGGTGCGGGTGGAGGTCCGGAAGCCGTGGGACGCCGTCGATGGCTGAGCGCACCGCGGAGACCATCCGCCTGGTCATCGTCGACGACCACGCGATCGTCCGGCAGGGGCTGCGCTCGATCCTGGAGCGCGAGCCCGACATCGAGGTGGTCGGCGAGGCGGCGTCCGCCGGGGAGGCGCTGGACCTGGTGGCCGCCAGCCGCCCGCACATCGTGCTGCTCGACCTGAAGCTCTCGGCCGGCTCCGACGTCGCCGGCCTGGCCCTGTGCGGGCAGCTCACCGCCGCGACCCCGGCCCCGGGCGTCCTGGTGGTGACGACCTTCCTCGACCAGCAACTGGTGCTCGAGGCGATCCAGCGCGGCGCCCGCGGCTACGTGCTCAAGGACGTCGACGCGGTCGCGCTGGTCGCGGCGATCCGGGCGGTGCGCCGCGGGGAGAGCGCCTTCGACAGCCACAGCGCGACGATGGTGGTGCGCTCCCTGGCCGCGCCCCCGCCGTCCCCCGCGGCCCCCGCCGGTCCGGACCTCACCGCGCGCGAGCGCGAGGTGCTCACCCTGCTGGCGCGCGGGCTGTCCAACGAGGCGATCGGCAGGGAGCTCTACATCTCGGCGACGACCGCGAAGTTCCACGTCGGCAACGTCATGCGCAAGCTCGCGGTCTCCCGCCGCGCGGAGGCCGTCTACGCCGGTTCCAAGCTGGGGCTCATCTGAGAAAGGACCCTCCTGCCCCCCGCCACTCGCAGGCTCGCGGCGGGACCCTGCAGGAGGGCCGCCCGTCCTCCCCACCCCTCGCAGGCTCGGGGCGGTGCCCTGGACGGGGCCGTCGCCCCATGGCCCGTGACGTGACACGCGCAGGACACGCCGCGGCCGCCCCACGTCCCGTGACGGCCGCGCCGGGGAGCCGCCCGGACCCGTTGACCGGGAGTGCTCCGCCCCTAGGTTTGCCCGGCATGACGACGACTGCAGCGGGCTCCGAGCAGGTCACCCTCGGCGACCGGACCGTGCACCGGGTCGGCTTCGGCGGCATGAAGCTCTCCGGGCCGCGGTTCCTCGGGCCACCGGCCGACCGGGAGGCGGCGCTCGCCGTCCTCCGGCGGGCCGTCGAGCTGGGCGTGACCCACGTCGACACCAGCGGCCTGTACGGCCCGCACGTCGTCAACGACCTGATCCGCGAGGCGCTGCACCCCTATCCCGAGGACCTGGTGATCGTCACGCGGGTCGGCGCCCGCCGGACGCCGGAGGGGGGCTTCGAGGAGGCGCTGACCCCGGACGAGCTGCGCCGGTCGGTGGAGCAGGAGTGCGAGCACCTCGGCCTCGACGCGCTGCACGTGGCCAACCTGCGGATGCCCGGGCTCGGTGAGCCGGAGGAGCGCTCCCTCGCCGAGCCGTTCGAGGCGCTGGCGCGGCTGCAGCAGGAGGGGCTGGTCCGCGGCCTCGGGATCACCCACATCACCGGCCGGCAGGTCGCGGAGGCGCGGGGCATCGCGCCGCTGGCCTGCGTGCAGAACCACTACAACCTGATCCACCGCACGGACGACGACCTGGTGGCGGAGCTGGCGGCCGAGGGGATCGCCTACACGGCGCTGGAGGGCGTCTCCTACACGTCGTTCTTCCCGATGGGCGAGATGGGCCCGGAGCAGTCCGAGCTGCTGGGGGCGGTCGCCCAGCGGGTGGGTGCGAGCCCGCTGCAGGTGGCGATGGCCTGGCTGCTGGCCCGCTCGCCCAACGTGCTGCTCATCCCGGGCGCGTCCACGGTGGCGGAGCTGGAGCAGGCCCTCGCGGCGGCCGAGGTGGTGCTCGACCCGGCCGACATCGAGGAGCTGGACCGCATCGAGGGCATGGGTGGACCTCCCCCCGCGCCGGCCTGGGGCGGTGGCGGCCCGGGCGGCCGGCCCCCGTGGGGCGGCGGGGACACAGGCGGCCGGCCTCCGGGTGGCGGGTGGTCGGGCGGCCGACCGCCGGCCTGAACGCCCAGCGGGGAACGGCGTCGGTCGACGGCGACCGGCGGGCCGACAGGGGACGGGAGGGCAGCCGGTGGTTCCCAGGGACGTGCTCCACGGCAGGCGGCGTCCGGCGCCGGTGCGTGCGGCCCTCGGCGGGGCCGCCCTCGCCGGTGTCCTCGTCCTCGGCGGCGGGGCGGTCGGGGTCGCCGCGGCGCAGGCGGCGCCACCGGCGCCGGGCGGACCCGGCGTGGCGGCGACCTGGGCGCCGGGGGACAAGGACGGGTTCGGCACCGCGATCGGCGCCCTGGACAGCACGGTCTGGTACACGCTCGAGGGCGGCACGCTCAGCGAGGTCTTCGCCCCGCGGATCGACACGCAGAGCTCCCGGGACACCCAGTTCGTCGTCACCGACGGCGCCACCTTCGCCGACCGCGAGGACCAGGCGACCGAGTCCGTCGTCGAGCTGGTCGACCCCCGTGCCCTGGTCTACCGGCAGGTCAACACCGCGACCAGCGGCCGGTACCGCATCACGAAGACCTACACCACCGACCCCGACCGGGCCGCGGTGCTCGTCGACGTCCGCTTCGAGTCCCTCGACGGGCAGCCGTACCAGGTGTACGTGCTGCACGACGTCGGTCTGGGCCTGAACGCCAACGACGACACCGGGCGCTCGGCGGACGGGCGGCTGCTGGCCACCGACGGTGCCCTGAGCAGCGCGGTCACCGCCTCCGGCGGCCTCACCGACACCTCGAGCGGGTACCTGGGGCGCAGCGACGGCTGGACCGACCTGAGCCAGGACCTCGTCCTCGACGACAGGTGGGACGCGACCGCCCCCGGCAACGTCGTCCAGATCGGGCGGACCGGCCTCACCGGTCTGGACGGCGGGCAGCAGCTCACCCTGGCCCTCGGCTTCGGGACGACGGAGGACGACGCCGGGCAGGCCGCCGACCAGGCGCTGGACCGGGGCTTCGACGCCGCCCTGCAGGCCTACACCGAGGGCTGGCACACCTACCTCGACGGCCTCGCCCCGGTGCCGGCCAGCGCCGCGCAGTGGCGCACGGAGTACCAGGTCTCGGCCATGGTGATCGCGGCGTCGGAGGACAAGACCGTCCGCGGCGGCTTCGTCGCCTCCCCCGGCCGGCCGTGGGCGTGGGCCAACGAGCTGCAGCAGTTCCCCGTCTACCACGCCGTCTGGTCGCGCGACCTGTACCAGCACGCGACCGCGCTGATCGCCATGGGCGACGTCGCGGCCGCCGACCGGGCCCTGGACCACCTGTGGACGGTGCAGCAGCGCCCCGACGGGTCGTTCCCGCAGAACGCGCGGCTCGACGGGGAGCCGGTCTTCGGCGGGCTGCAGATGGACGAGGTCGCCCTGCCGATCGTGCTCGCCTGGCAGCTCGGGCGGACCGGGCCGGCGGACTGGGAGCGGGTGCGCCTCTCCGCGGACTTCCTGGTCGCCGAGGGGCCGGCCACCGAGCAGGAGCGGTGGGAGAACCTGGGCGGGTACTCGCCGAACACCATCGCCGCGGAGATCGCCGGCCTGGTCACCGCGGCCGACATCGCCCGGGCCAACGGCGACGGCGCCCGGGCGGACACCTACCTCGCCACGGCCGACGAGTGGCGCGCGGGCCTCGCGGAGTGGACGGTGACCACCACCGGCCCGCTGTCGCCCGAGCCGTACTTCCTGCGGATCACCGCCGACGGGGACGCCGACGCCGGCACGCAGATCCAGATCGCGGACGGCGGCCCGCTGGTCGACCAGCGGGCGGTGCTCGACCCCAGCTTCCTCGACCTGGTCCGGCTCGGGGTCCTGCCGGCCGACGACCCGGTCGTCACCACCACGCTGCGCCTGGTCGACGAGCAGCTGGCCTACGACACCGCAGGCGGCCGGTTCTGGCACCGGGCGAGCTTCGACGGGTACGGGGAGCGGCCCGACGGCACCCAGTGGGAGCCGGTGGACCCGGGCTCGCGGGAGACCATCGGCCGCGGCTGGCCGCTGCTGACCGGTGAGCGCGGCGAGTACGAGCTGGCCCTCGGTGGCGAGGCAGCCGAGAGCACCCAGGAGCGGCTGGACACGATGGCCCGCTCGGCCGACGACGGGTCGCTGTTCCTCGCCGAGCAGGTGTGGGACGACCAGCCGCCCTCGGCCGAGGGCACGGAGTTCGTGCCGGGGGAGCCGACGTCCTCCGCGACGCCGCTGTCGTGGACCCACGCCGGCTTCATCCGGCTGGCCCACGCCATCGACGCCGGCCGCCCCGTGGACACCCCCAGCGTCGTGGCCTGCCGGTACCAGACCTCGCTCTGCCCGGGGTGACGTCCACGGTGGCCGCCTCCGGGCCGGCCCCGTCCAGAGGCTCGCCGCCGGCCCCGTCCCGGGTCCCGCCCCGAGCCTGCGAGGGGTGGGGAGGACGGGGTCCTTCTACTCGGCGATCCGCTTGATGGCGGCGAGCGTGGCCGGGATGCCCTCGTGCGCCATGCGGGTGCGCAGCTCCACCTGCTCCTGCGCGTCCTCGCCGTAGCGCTCCGCCATCAGCGCCAGGCCGTCGGGGAGGAACGCCCAGGACTCGGTGAGCCGCGTGCCGCCCTCGACCGGCTCGAGGGTGTATCCCCACCGTGCCCGGGATCCGCCGACCAGCCAGGTGAACTCCCGGCCGCGGTCGGCCACCGCCACCTGGCTGCGGGTCTCCCACGTGCGCTCGGGCGTGACGTTGCGGCCGGTGAACCAGTCCCCGGCCTGCCCGGTCGCGCCCTCGTCCCACCAGCACGCCACGCAGACCGGGCTCCACTCGCCGGTGCGCGTCACGTCGCTGACCAGGTCGTAGAGCTCCTCGGGCGAGGCGGCGACGACGATCGAGTCGGAGAAGGTCAGGTCCTCGGTCACGCGAGGGAGTGTCGCAGTCCTCCCCGTCTCGGCGGCCCCCTCCCGGGCACCGCCCCGAGCGTGCGGGGGTGGGCAGGAGGGGGTCCTTCGTCTGCCCGCTCAGCGGGCGGACACGCGGGTGACCACGTCCGTGGCCCAGCTCTCCAGGCCCGAGTGGTCGCGGATGACCTCGACCCGGTCGCAGCTCTCCGCGTAGGCCGGCAGGTCGCAGCCACCCAGCGCCCACGAGTACCGCGGCTCCGGGGTCAGCCAGATCGTCTCGCGCACCCGGCGGGTCAGGTCGGCGAAGACGTCCAGGCGCGGGGCGTTGCCGTTGCCCCGGCCGTCGCCGAGCACCAGCAGCGTGGAGCGGCGGGTGAAGGCGCCGGAGTGGTCGGCGGCGAGCCGGGCGAACACCGCGCCGTAGTCGCTGGAGGCGTCCACGTCGATGACGTCCCCGCCGAAGACCAGGCCCAGCGCGTGCTCCAGCGGGTGCTCGTCGAACAGGTCGGTGATCTCGACGACGTCGTCCACGAACGCGAAGGTGCGCACCTGCGCGAACAGGTCCTGCAGCGCGTGGACGACGTGCAGGGTGAACCGCGCCGTCGTCCGCACCGACAGGCTGACGTCGGCGACGACGACCAGCCGCGGCTTGTCCTCGGCCAGCCGGGTGGTCACCGGCCGGAACGGGACGCCGTCGTAGCGCAGGTTGCGCCGCATCGTGCGGGCGACGTCGACCCGCCCGCGCGGGGACTGCCGCTTCTTGTGCGTCAGCCCGCCGTGCAGCGAGGTGGCCAGCCGGCGTAGCGCCTCCTCGATCCGCGCCCGCTCGGCCTCGGTCACCTGCTCCACCGGCGCGCGGGCCAGGTCGCGCTCCTCGACGGCGACGTCGGTCATCTCGGCGAGCTTCTGCAGGTGCGCGGCGAGCAGCTCGGGCAGGTCCTCGATCACCCCGGCGAGCCGGCGTCGCAGCGCCTCGGCCACCTCGGGGTCCAGGTCGCCGACCGGGTCGGCCAGCCAGTCCCGCAGCGCCTGCTGCTGGGCCACCGACAGCTCCAGGTCCAGCTGGGTACCCCCGCCGCGCACCAGGTCGCCGGGCAGGCCGGGGTCGTGCAGCCGCGACACCTCCAGCTGCACCCGCTGCGCGTCGTCCACCGGCCCGCCGCGGCTCTCCGAGGACAGCACGATCTGCTGGGTCAGCGAGGCCAGGTCGACCTTGTTGGCCTCCTGGTGCAGGTTGTACTGGGCCGCGAGGTCCGCAGGATCGAAGAACTCCCTGATGTCGACCGGCTTGCCGTGGCTGTGCCCCTCCTGCACGTCGGCGGCGGGGTCCGGCGACCAGGTCATCCTCTGCAGCTCGCCGGTGTCGGCCAGGTCGTCGTGGGCGTGCCCGTGCCCGTCCTCCTCCTCGACCACCGCCCGCAGGCCGAAGAAGCGGGCGAAGGTGTCGGCGAAGACCTCGGCGTCCCGGCGGTCCTTGAGCAGCGCCGCGCCGAGCGCGGCCTCCAGCGCGGGCCGGTCGCTCACCCCGACCGCGGCCGCGGCGGCGGCGGCGTCGATCGCCTCCGCCGTCGAGATCCGCATCCCGCGCAGTCGCAGCAGCCGGACGAACCGGTGCAGGGCGCCCTCCACCTCAGACCGGCCGCCGCCGTGCGCCGCCCCCGCGGTTGGGGGCGAACGAGCGGGCGCCCTGGCCGGCGCGGACCTGGCGCGGGGGAGCCGGCGTCCCGGACTCGGTCGGTGCCTGCTGGCCGTAGTAGTTCTCGTCGTGCCGGCCCGGCCGGTCCTTCGCCGCCCGCGCCCGGCGGCCGTCGTCCTCGTGGTCGTGGGTGTGGGTGTGCCCGCCGTGGGTGTGCGCCCCGTGCGTGTGGGGATGCCCGTGCGCGTGGTCGTGCCCGTGCCCCGGGGACTCGGGCACCGTCGCGTTCGGGTCGACCAGCCGGGGCAGCGCCTCGCGCGAGCGCTGCACGTC
>DASQXT010000197.1:0-18744 GCA_035639575.1 Geodermatophilus sp. | reverse complement strand
CCGCGCGAGGGCTGGACCGTGGCCAGCGGCGGCGGGCTGACCGTCGCGCTGGACCTGGAGCTGACGCCGGAGCTGGAGCGGGCCGGTCTGGTCCGCGAGGCCGTGCGGCTGGTGCAGGAGGCCCGCAAGAACGGCGGGCTGGCCGTGAGCGACCGCATCGAGCTCTGGTGGACGGCGGACGGCGCGATGGCCCGGGCGCTCACCGAGCACGCGGAGCAGGTGGCCGACGAGGTGCTGGCCGTCCGCGTGCACGCCGGCACCGCCGGGGACGGCGAGGGCGTCGAGGGCCCGGCCGGTTCGCGGTTCTGGATCGCCCGCGCAGGCGCCTGAGCGGACGTGGGAGGACCCCCCTCCCGAACTCGGGGCGGGACCCTGAAGGGGGCAGGGGGTCCTTCCTACTGACGGCGGGAGCGCTCGGTGTCGGCCAGGTGCCGCACCGGGCGGCAGGTGGCGCAGGGCGTGAAGCCGTCGGTGCGCGCCTCGACCATGGGCAGGCCGATCCCCTCGCGGCCCTCGAGGAACGGGCAGCCGGGCAGGTGGTAGCGCGGGTGCTCGTCGACGACCAGGACCTCGTCGTCGAGGTCCACGACCAGCAGCAGGTCGGTGACCTCGACGTCCTCCTCGCCGGGCTCCCCCGTCGCCGGGTCGGTGAGGGCCTCACGCGGCTCGTGGGCGCCGCGACGCACCGGCGCGCCGTCCGCGGGGTGGCCGTTGCCGGCGGGAGCTGCCGGGAGGACGGGCGCCGGCTCGACCGGGAACTCGTCGGGAGGCGGTTCGCCGCTGAGCGGCTGCGGTTCCGGCTCCGGCTCCGGTGCGCGGTCGGGCTCCGTCACCCGGACCGCCGTCGCGCCGGCCGGACGGATCGGGGGCTCCAGCGGCCGCTGCACGAGCTCGGCAGCCGGGGCGCGCTCCTCGGCCGGCGCCGCCGGGTGCCGTGCCTTGGGTGCCCGGGAGCCGGCCGCGTCCACCCGGGCAGCGGCCTGCGACGCGCGGCGGTGGGAATCGCCGGCCCCGCGCGCCGTGCGGACCCGTGCCACGACCAGCAGCACGGCGGCGAGCCCGCACGCGGCCACGCAGCCCCAGTAGAGCGCCGTCGTGCCGGTGACGATGCCGCCGACGAACAGGCCCAGGCCCAGCAGGACCAGCAGTCCCGCAGCCAAGATCACGCCTTGACTGTAGCCGGGAACACAGCCGCAGGCCGCCGTGCCCCGGGACGCGACAGGGCCCCTGGACGGTGTCCGGGGGCCCTGTCGGGAGGTGGTTTCACGGCCCCCCTGCAGGGGCTCGCCGCGAGCCTGCGAGTGGCGGAGGCAGGGGGGTCCGGGTCCTTCAGGCGCTGGCGTGCTGGTTCTGCCGGCTGCTGGACGCCGGCTCCGCGGATCCGCGGCTGTCGAGGTCGCGCAGGTGCGACTCGAGGTAGGAGCGCAGCCGCGTGCGGTACTCCCGCTCGAAGGTGCGCAGCTCCTCGATCTTGCGCTCCAGGGTGCTGCGCTTCTCCTCCAGCGAGCCCATGACCTCGTTGTGCCGACGCTCGGCGTCCGCGTCGAGCGCGGCGGCCTTGGCGCGGGCCTCGCGTTCCATCGTGTCGGCGCGGGTGCGGGCGTCGTTGACCATCGAGTCGGCGCGCATCTTGGCCTCGCTGACCATCTGCTCGCTCTTGGCCCGCGCGTCGCTGACCATGCGCTCGCTGTTGGTCTTGGCTGCGACCACCATCTGGTCGGCCTGGGCCTTGGCCTCGTTGACGTACTTGTCCGCGGTCTCGGTGGCCAGCGCCAGCATGCGCGACGCGCGGGCGCTGTCGTCCTCGCGGATCGGCGTCGGCGGGGGCGGCGGCGCGACGGCGGGCGCCGGGGCCGGCGGCTCGGGCGCCTCGACGGCGCGCGGGGTGCGCCCCGTCGCAGAACCCGAGCGCAGCTCGTTGTTCTCCTCGATCAGCCGCGCCAGCTCGGCCTCCACGACGTCGAGGAAGGCATCCACCTCGTCCTCGTCGTAGCCCCGCTTGCCGATGGGGGGCTTTTTGAAGACGACGTTGTGCACGTCGGCAGGCGTGAGTGGCATCGACTTCACCTCGGGTCGGACAACGGGGACAGGGACGACGTCGGACGAGCGGCGGACGGCTCCGACCGGCCTCCGGGGCCACCGCCCCGGTGAGGGGCAGCGGTCACGCGGCGGCGAGCGCGAGGCTGTCCACGATGCCACGCAGGATGTACACGGCGATCAGGAGCACCATAAACGCGAGGTCCAGGCGGATCGACCCCAGGTTGAGCGGCGGGATCACCTTCCGGATCGCCTTGAGCGGTGGGTCGGTGGTCGCGTAGACCACCTCGAGACCCGCCGCCACCAGCCCGGACGGACGCCAGCTGCGCGCCAGCACCATCACCCAGTCGACGACGAACCGTGCGAAGAGCAGCACGAGGAAGACGAGCAGGACCGACGAGAGGATGTTCCAGAAGAGAGCCACGGTCCTCGCTCGTCCAAGGGCACCCGGGGGTGCCGGTCCGGTCCTGCCAGCCTCAGGACTCCGCGGCGAAGCCGCCCTCGCGGATCCGCGCCTTGTCCTCGGCCGTCACGTCGACGTCCCGCGGGCTGAGCAGGAACACCTTGTTCGTGACGCGCTCGATGCTACCGCGCAGCCCGAACGACAGACCCGCAGCGAAGTCGACGAGCCGCTTGGCGTCGGCGTCGTCCATCTCGGTGAGGTTCATGATCACCGGCTTGCCGTCGCGGAAGCTCTCGCCGATCTGGCGGGCCTCGTTGTACGTGCGCGGGTGCAGCGTGGTGATCCGGTAGGGCTGCGGCGCAGGAGCCGGCGTGGGCGCGGGGGCCGGCTCGGGCGCGGCGGCGACCGGCTCACGGACGGCGAGGCCCGCAGCACCCGCCGCGCCGGACACGGCGGCCGGGCCGGGGATCGACGCGGAACCGGCTCCTGCCCCGGCCGGCCCGCCGACGCGGGAGGCGGTGGCGCCGCCCGGGCTGGGCGCCAGCCCCAGGTTGCGGTTGCCCGCGGGACGCCGCGGCAGCGCGAGCGGCTCGGGGTCCGGCGCCGGCGGCAGGTCGGCGTCGAGGTCGGCGTAGTGACGGTCGTCGGCCCGGAAGTCGCCGTCGCGGTAGTCCGGCTCGTAGCGGTCCCCGACGTCGTAGCGGTCGTCGTACCCGTTGTCGACGGCGTAGTTCTCCTCGGAGGCGTACCGGGAGTACCGGCGGTCCTCGAGGCGGTCGTAGTGGTCGGCGTCCCCCGGGCGGGCGTCGTACCGGCCGTAGGCCCGGGCGTCGTCGTCCTCCACGAGCCCGAGGTAGATGCCCATCTTCCGCATGGCTCCGGCCATCAGCCCTGCCCTTCTCCCGTACGCGCGCGTGGCCACCCGGGCTCCTGGGACCCGTGTGACTGGTGTGACTAGTCCTCCGGGGAGGGTAGGGGCCGGGTCCCGAACAGCGCGGTACCGACACGCACGAGGGTGCTGCCGGCCGCGACCGCCTCCTCGAGGTCCGCGCTCATCCCGGCGGAGAGGTGGCGCGCCTCCGGGTGGTCGGCCCGGACCCGCTCGGCGAGTGCCGCCAGCCGCGCGAAGGCCGGGCCCGGCTCGGCACCGCGGGGGGCGACCGCCATGAGGCCGCGCAGGACGACGCCCTCCTCGCCGGCGACGGCGTCGGCCAGCGCGGGCACGTCGGCCGGGGCGGCCCCGCCGCGGGTGGCCAGCTCCCCCTCGGGCCCGCCGAGGTCGACCTGGACGAACACCTCGACCGGCCGGCTGGTCTCCCCGCCGACCCGGGCCAGCGTGCGGGCCAGCGAGACGCGGTCGACCGAGTGGACGACGGCGCTCAGCCGGGCGACGGTCGCGGCCTTGTTGCGCTGCAGCTGGCCGACGAAGTGCCAGCGCAGCGGCAGGTCGGCGAGCTCGGCGGCCTTGCCGGTGAGCTCCTGGGCCCGGTTCTCCCCGAAGTCGGCCTGGCCGAGGGCGGCGAGCTCGCGGACGGCGGCCGGGGGCCAGGTCTTGCTCACCGCCACCAGCCCCACGTCGGCGGGGTCCCGGCCCGCGGCGCGCGCCGCGGCGGCGATGCGGTCGCGGACGGCCTGCAGGCGGTCGGCCGGGGAGGTCACGGCCGGATCCTCCCCCGCGCCGTGCCGCTCCGCGGCACCCGGTCGGCCGCGACGTCTGGTCTCCCGGGGCGAGTGCGACGAACTTCACGTGATCCAGACGACCCCGGCCTGGCGCCCGGTGACGCCGTCGCGGCGGTGGGAGAAGAGGAAGCGGTCCTCGACCGTGCACCGGGGGTCGTGCACGACCTGCCCGACGCCCGCGCCGCGCAGCACCTCGGCCAGCCCGGCCCGCAGGTCCAGCCCCGGCGTCCCCCGGCGGGTGCGCACCGCCGCGGCAGGTGCCACGCGAGCCACCTCGACCTGCATCGCCCGCGGCACCTCGTAGCAGGCGCCGCAGACGGCCGGTCCGAGCAGCGCGGTGACGTCGGCGGAGCGGCTGCCCAGCTCGGCCATGGCGGCCAGCGTGGCGGGGACGACGCCGGCCCGCACGCCCTCGCGGCCGGCGTGCACCGCGGCCACGACGCCCGCGGTGGCGTCGGCGAGCAGGACCGGGACGCAGTCGGCGACCAGCGCGCCCAGCACCAGTCCCGGCGTCCGGGTGACGACGGCGTCGGTGCCCTCCAGCGGGCCCTCGACCGGACCGTCGACGACGGCGACCCGCGTGCCGTGCACCTGGTCCATCCAGACCAGCCGGTCGGCGGGGACGCCCAGCTCGCGGGCCAGCCGCTCGCGGTTGGCGGCGACGGCGACGGGGTCGTCGCCGACGTGCGAACCGAGGTTGAAGGAGTCGTACGGGGAGACGGACCGGCCGCCCCGCCGGTCGGTGACGACCCGCCGGGGTCGCACCGCCGACGAGGCGGCCGGGACGGAGCTCACAGTGCGGCCCCCTCGCAGGGGCCCGCCACGAGCTTGCGCGTGGTGGGGGGCACGGGGGTCCTCTTACTGGCGGAGGAACTCCGGGATGTCGAGCTCCTCCTCGAAGTCCTCGTTGGACAGCGGACGCCGGCTCGCGGCCGTGTTCGAGTTCGCGCCCGGGACGGGCGGCAGCGGCGGCACGGTGAGCCCGCCGCCGGTGGCCGGCCGGCCGGGCAGCTGGGACGTCGACGGCGGGTTGGCCTGCGCCTGCGGCTGCGCCGAACCGACCAGCCGCTCCCCCGTCGGGACGCCGGCGATCGGCTGCGGCTGCACCACCGGCATCCGTGGGGTGGTCGGCGGGGCCACCGGGCCGGCGCCGGGCACCGAGGCGAGGCCGGCCTCCTTGCGGCCCTGCGGCTTGCCGCCGTCGAAACCGGCGGCGATGACGGTGACCCGCACCTCGTCGCCGAGGGCGTCGTCGATCACCGCACCGAAGATGATGTTGGCGTCGGCGTGTGCGGCGTCGGAGACCAGCGAGGCGGCCTCGTTGATCTCGAACAGGCCGAGGTCCGAGCCACCGGAGATCGACAGCAGCACGCCGTGGGCGCCCTCCATCGAGGCCTCCAGCAGCGGGCTGGCGATCGCCTGCTCGGCGGCCAGCAGCGCCCGGTTGTCCCCGCGCGCGCTGCCGATGCCCATGAGGGCCGACCCGGCACCGGACATGACCGACTTGACGTCGGCGAAGTCGAGGTTGATCAGACCAGGCGTGGTGATCAGGTCGGTGATGCCCTGGACACCGGAGAGCAGCACCTGGTCGGCGGTCCGGAAGGCGTCCATGACGCTGACGTTCCGGTCACCGAGCTGCAGCAGCCGGTCGTTGGGGATGACGATGAGCGTGTCGCACTCGTTGCGCAGCTCCTCGATGCCCGACTCGGCCTGCACGGCCCGCCGCTTGCCCTCGAAGGAGAACGGGCGGGTGACCACGCCGATGGTCAGCGCGCCGAGCTTGCGGGCGATCGAGGCGACGACCGGCGCGCCACCGGTGCCGGTGCCGCCGCCCTCGCCGGCGGTCACGAAGACCATGTCGGCGCCCTTGAGCACCTCCTCGATCTCCTCGCGGTGGTCCTCGGCGGCCTGGCGGCCGACGTCGGGCTGCGCGCCCGCGCCGAGCCCGCGGGTGAGCTCGCGGCCGACGTCGAGCTTGACGTCCGCGTCGCTCATCAACAGCGCCTGCGCGTCGGTGTTGATGGCGATGAACTCGACCCCCTTGAGGCCGACCTCGATCATGCGGTTGACCGCGTTCACCCCGCCGCCGCCGATGCCGACGACCTTGATGACCGCGAGGTAGTTGTGCGGAGGTGTCATGTGGGGCTCCCGACCTCGACCCTCATCCTCAAGTAAAGCCTTATAGTTATGTCAACTGGGTCGACGCGCACGAAGTTAGGTGGGCGTTCACGGGCGCTACAAGCACCCTCCCGGGCCCGGCGTGTCGGACACACGTCTCCCCACCGGTCCCGGACGACGCACTGGTCACGCGCACACCACGCTCGGTCACGACCCGCCTGCCGCATGTCTCACGCCCCGGTCGAGGGCCGTGACATGCCCGGCACCGGGAACTCGCGAAGTGATTCGCCGTGTCGGGCGTGTCGCGCCACCGCGCGTGTCGGGGCGAACTCCCCTCCGATACGCCGTGACACCGGAAGGCGACCCAGCGCAGTCCCCGCTACTGCCGCGGGACGCGTCCCATCAGGAAGAACTCCTCGTTCGGCGGGATCGCCGCCCAGTGCGCCAGCCGGTTCGACAGCGCGAACAGCGACACGATCGCCCCGACGTCCCAGACGTCGTCCTCGGTCAGGCCGTGGCCGCGCAGCCGGTCGAGGTCGGCGGCGGTGACCGCCACCGGGTCCACCGCCAGCCGGACGGCGACCTCCAGCACGGCGTGCAGGCGCTCCGACACCGGCGCCTTGCGCCAGTCGACGGCGACCTGGTCGGCCAGGTACGGGTCACGGGCGCGGATCCGGGCGATCGCCCCGTGGGCGACCACGCAGTACAGGCAGCCGTTGGCCGCGCTGGTGGCGACCACGACCAGCTCCCGGTCGGCCGTGGACAGCGCCGGCGTGTCCTTGTCCATGAGCGCGTCGTGCAGCGCGAAGAAGGCGGCTGCCTCAGCAGGGCGCCAGGCCAGGGCGCCGAAGACGTTGGGCAGGAAGCCCGAGCGCTCCTCGACGTCGGCGTAGCGCTCGCGCAGCTGCTCGGGCAGCTCCTCGCGCGGGGGGACGGGGAAGCGGCTGATCGGCCCGGTGCTCACCGGCCCACCCTCTCCCACCGGACCTGCCCCGGCCACACCCTGCGAGAGGGTCCTCTGGTTACCGGAGGACGACCGCCGCCGGTGTGCTGACGTCGATGGTCTCCGCCGGCTGGAGCCTCCCGGTCCGCAGCTGGCCCAGCAGCGCGTGCAGCGCGTCGGCCTTGTCGTGGGCGCGCTCGTCGCTCCCCCAGAGCACCGTGGTGCCGTCCTCGAGGGTCAGCGTGACGTCCTCGGGGGTCGTCGCCTCGGCGGCGGAGACGTCGGCGCGGACGTCGTCGGGCAGCGCGACCAGCGCCGACAGCGCCGCACGGGTGGTGCGGTCCTCGGGGCCGGGGTCGGCCACGTCGAGGGGCACCACGCCGGCCGGCGGCCGACCGGTCACCGTGTCGAACAGCACCCCGTCGGCATCGACCAGCGAGCGCGTGCCGGCCTGCTCCACCACCGCGACGGGCACCCGCTCGACGACGGTGATGACGATGCTGCGCGGCCAGCCGCGGGTGACCTCGACGTCGGCCACCTGCGGCAGCCGGGCGACCCGGGCCTCGGCGGCGTCGACGTCGACGCGCAGCAGCGGCGTCCCCTCGTCGATGCCGGCGACGTCGACGACCTCGGCGGCGGTCAGCGTGCCGGCGCCGTCCACCCGCACGGCGGAGACGGCCAGGACGGGACTCCCCCACAGCAGCCAGGCCAGCAGGCCGAGCGCCGCGACGAGCACGCCGCCGCGCACGAGCAGCCGCCGCCGGCGGGCGACCGGGTGGCGGCTCCGCGGGCGGCGGGCGACCGGACGGCGCCGGGGACGTGCCTCCGTGCCGGCCCGGGAGGACCCCTCGCCGCGCGCGCGGTCGCTGGTGGTCGTCCCCGAGCGGCTCACCGCGCGGGACCCCCCGGGCCGCCGTCCTCGGGCGCGAACCGGGCTCGCAGCGCCTCGAGCACCTCCGGACCGACCATCGAGACGTTGCCGGCGCCCATGGTGATCACCAGGTCGCCGGGCTGCGCGCGCTGGGCCAGGGTCGGGGCCGCCGCCGACCAGGACGGCTCGAACTGCACCTGTCCGGCCGGCAGCGCCACGGCGTCGGCCACCATCGCGCCGGTGACGCCGGGGACCGGGTCCTCGCGGGCGCCGTAGACGTCCATGACCACGACCTCGTCGGCCAGGCCGAGCGCCGCGCCGAACGCGGCGGCGAACTCCCGGGTGCGGCTGTACAGGTGCGGCTGGAAGGCCACGACCACCCGGCCGGTGCCGGCGACCGCCCGTGCGGCGCGCAGCTGGGCCGCCACCTCGGTCGGGTGGTGGGCGTAGTCGTCGTAGACCCGCACCCCGCCGACGCTGCCCTTGAGCTCGAAGCGCCGGTGCACGCCGCCGAAGCGGCCCAGCCCGGTGACCAGGCCCTCGGCGGGCAGGCCCAGCTCGAGCCCGGCCAGCAGCGCGGCGGCGCTGTTGCGGGCCATGTGCTCGCCGGGCACCCGGATCGACACCCGGCCGAGCACCTCGCCGTCGAGGACGGCGGTCCAGTCGGTGGTCTCCGGTCCCACCTCGACGTCGACCAGCCGCAGGTCGCTGCCCTCGGCCGTGCCGTAGGTGCGCACCCGCGCCGGGGTGGGCACGGTGCGCAGCCGGGCCGAGCCGGGGTCGTCGGCGCACAGCACGAGGAAGCCGGCCGGGTCGATGGTCTGCAGGAACCGGTCGAAGGCAGCCTCCACCGCGGCGAGGTCGCCGTAGTTGTCGAGGTGGTCGGCCTCGACGTTGGTGACGATCGCACCGTGCGGGGCCAGCAGCAGGAAGGATCGGTCGCTCTCGTCGGCCTCGGCGACGAAGACGTCGCCCCTGCCGGCGTGCGCGTTGCTGCCCGACTCGTTGAGGTCCCCGCCGATGGCGAAGGAGGGGTCCACGCCGCAGGCCTGCACCGCGACGGTGAGCATCGAGGTGGTCGAGGTCTTCCCGTGCGTGCCGGCCACCGCGACGCTGCGCTTGCCGGCCATCACGGCGGCCAGCGCCACCGCGCGGGGCAGCACCCGCAGGCCCCGCTCGCGGGCCGCGGCCAGCTCGGGGTTGTCGTCGCGGATCGCGGTGGAGACGACGACGGTGTCGGCGTCCCCGAGGTGGGCCGGGTCGTGGCCGAGCTCCACCCGGGCGCCCAGGGCCCGCAGCGCCAGCAGGGTCGGGGTGTCGCGGCGGTCGCTGCCGGAGACCGGGACGCCGCGGGCCAGCAGGATGCGGGCGATGCCGCTCATCCCGGCCCCGCCGATGCCGACGAAGTGCACCGCGCCGAGCTCCTCGAGGGGCGGGACCGGGTCGGCCCAGGCGGCCACCGCAGCGGCACTCATCGCTTCGCCACCTCCAGCACGATGTCGGCCAGGCGCTCGTCGGCGTCCCGGGCGCCGGCGGCCGCGGCGTGCTCGGCGTACCGGGCCAGCGAGGCCGGGTGGGTGACCATCGGGATGACGTGCTCCTCGATCCAGGAGGGTGACAGGTCGACGTCGTCCACCAGCAGTCCCCCGCCCGCCTCGACGACGGGCAGCGCGTTGAGCCGCTGCTCCCCGTTGCCGATCGGCAGCGGCACGAACACCGCGGGCAGCCCGACCGCGGACAGCTCGGCCACCGTCACCGCGCCGGACCGGCACAGGGCCAGGTCGGCGGCGGCGTAGGCGAGGTCCATGCGCTCGAGGTAGTCGACGACGACGTAGGGGGCGTGCCCGGGCGCGCGCGGCGGCACGGTCACGTCGGTGTTCCTGGGCCCGCGGGCGTGCAGCACCTGCACCCCGGCGGCGCTCAGCGCGTCGGCGGCGCCCACGGCGGCCCGGTTGAGCGAGGCCGCGCCCTGCGACCCGCCGAAGACCAGCAGCGTGGGCCGGTCGGGGGCCAGGCCGAAGGCGGCGCGGGCCTCGGCGCGGCGGGCCGGGCGGTCCAGCGTGCTGATCGCCGTCCGCAGCGGCATGCCGACGTGCTCGGCACCGCGCAGCGGCGTCGTGGGCGCGGTGACCGCGACGCGCGCGGCGATCCGCGCGCCGATCCGGTTGGCCAGGCCCGGCAGCGCGTTCTGCTCGTGCACGACGACGGGCACCCGCTCCCGGCGGGCGGCCAGGTAGGCCGGCAGCGCCACGTAGCCGCCGAAGCCGACGACGACGTCCGCGGCCAGCTCGCGCAGCAGGGCCCGTGTCTCGGACACCGAGCGGACCACCCGGCCGGGCACCCGCAGCAGGTCGACGGTCGGCTTGCGCGGCAGCGGCACCGGCGGGATCAGCCGCAGGTCGTAGCCGCGGGCGGGGACCAGCCGGGTCTCCAGGCCGCGGGCGGTGCCCAGGCAGGTGATCCGCAGCCCGCCCTCGACCGCGCCGCGGCGCAGCAGCGCGTCGGCGAGGGCGAGCATGGGCTCGATGTGGCCTCCGGTGCCGCCGCCGGCGAGGACGACGCTGACGCCCGCTGCCTGTCCGCTCACCGCGGCCGCCGCGGGGACTCGGTGGCCCGTGCCCGGGGTGGCGGCTGCCGGCGCGCCTCGGGCACCCGGCCGCGGGCCTCCGCCGTCCGCCGCTCGCGGGCGGGCACCCGCTCGCGGGGAGCGCGCTCCCCCGGCGGGGCGGGGACGACGCGGGCGACGGTGCGTGCACCGGGGACGGCGGCGGGGCGGGCGGGACGCTCCGGCGCGCGGTCCTCGGCCGGCCGCTCGGGACGGCGGGCGCGGCGCGGGCGCACCGCGTCGACGGCCTGCCGGGGCACCGGCAGCAGCCAGCGGGACAGCCGGCTGCGCTCGGCCCGGCGCAGGTGCTCGACCGCCTCGGGCTCGGAGCGGGCGAAGCGGATGAGCAGGCCCACGATGAACAGGGTGAGCACCAGCGAGGTGCCGCCGGCGGAGATCAGCGGCAGCGTCAGGCCGGTGACCGGCAGCAGGCCCACCACGTAGCCCATGTTCAGCGCCGCCTGGCCGACCAGCCACACCGTGATCGCCACGCAGGCCAGCTGCACGAAGCGGTCGGCCGTGCGCCGGGCGATCCGGAAGCCGACCCAGGCCAGCACGCCGTAGAGGGCGACCACGACCAGGCAGCCGAGGAAGCCGAGTTCCTCGCCGATGATCGCGAAGATGTAGTCGGACTCCGCCTCGGGCAGCAGGTTCCACTTCATCGCGCTGTTGCCCAGCCCCACGCCCCACAGCCCGCCGGTCGCCAGCGCGTAGAAGCCGCGGATGGCCTGGAAACCGGTGTCGGACGGGTCGGCGAACGGGTCGAGGAACGAGGTGACCCGCTCCATGCGGTACGGGGCGACGGCGACCATGAGGGCCACGGCCGCGACCCCGGCGGCGACGAACCCGGCGAACCAGCGGGGCGGCAGGCCGCCGGCCCACAGCAGGCCGACCAGCACCAGGCCGAGGCTGACGACCCCGCCGAAGTCCGGCTCGAGGATGAGCAGCAGCGACAGGACGGCGAACGCCGGCAGCAGCGGGACCAGCAGCGTCCGGACGGTGAGGAAGCGGTCGCGCATCGCCAGGATGTGCGCCCCCCACAGCGCGAACACCAGCTTGGCCAGCTCGGAGGGCTGGAAGTTGGTGAAGCCCAGGTCGATCCAGGCCCGGGAGCCGTTGAGCTGCACGCCGATGCCGGGCACGAGGACCGCGACCAGCAGCACCGCCGCGACGAGCAGCGCGATGGGTGCCCAGCGGCGCACCAGCCCGACCGGCAGCCGCACCGCAACCAGCAGCGCACCCAGGCCGATCAGGGCGAAGACGACCTGGTCGACGCCGGGCCGCCAGGCCGGCTGGTCGTTGAGCGCGGCCTTGATCGCCGAGGCGGAGAAGACCATGACCAGGCCGATGGCCAGGAGCATGCCGGCCGCGCCGACGACCAGCTGGAAGCTGGTCATGGGGCCGTCGAGCCAGGGCGGCGGCGCGAACCGGCGGACCGGCGTCCTGCGCCCGGTCGCCCCGGTCCGGCGCCGCCCGGGAGCGGTCGGGACGCCGGAGGACTCCATCCGGCCATCGTCGCCGCTGGGGCCGGTTCCCCGGCGCACCGTGCGGGCGTGTCGCCGCGGTGAGGTGCTGGAACGGCCGGCCTCGAGGGGCCCGCGCCGAGCTCGCGAGGTGCGGGGGACGGCCCCGTCCGGAGGCTCGCCACGAGCGTGCGAGAGGTGAGGGGGACGGGGTCCTTCTACCTTCGTCACAGGCCCGCGATGGCCAGCCAGTCGGCGTAGAACAGGCCCAGCCCGAAGGCGACCGACATCCCGGTCACCAGCCAGAAGCGGACGATCACCGTGTTCTCGGTCCAGCCGGCCAGCTCGAAGTGGTGGTGCAGCGGGGCCATCCGGAAGACCCGGCGGCGGGTGGCACGGAAGAAGGCCACCTGGATGACGACCGAGAGCGTGACCGCGACGAACAGCCCGCCGAGCACGACCAGCAGCAGCTCGGTGCGGGTCACCACGGCCAGGCCGGCCAGCAGCCCGCCGAGCGCGAGCGAGCCGGTGTCGCCCATGAAGATCCGGGCCGGGCTGGTGTTCCACCACAGGAAGCCCAGGCAGGCGCCGAGCCCGGCGGCGGCGACCAGGGTGACGTCGAGCGGGTCCCGGACGGTGTAGCAGCCGTCGATGGCCTTGCTGGTGCAGTCGTGGGTGAACTGCCAGAACGAGATGATCGTGTAGGCGCCGCAGACCATCGCCGAGCACCCTGCGGCGAGCCCGTCGAGACCGTCGGTCAGGTTCACCGCGTTGGAGAAGCCGGCGATGAACAGGTAGGCCAGGACCACGAAGCCGATCGACCCGAGGAACAGCGGGCCGATGTCGCGCATGTAGGAGACGAACTCCGAGGCCGGGGTGATGCCGGCCTCGTCGGGGAAGTTCAGCGCCAGGACGGCGAAGGCCACGCCGACGACCAGCTGGCCGACCAGCTTGGCGGTCTTGTTCAGCCCGAGACTGCGCCGGAAGCGGATCTTCAGGTAGTCGTCGAGGAACCCGACGGTGCCCAGGCCCACCATGAGGAAGAGCACCAGCAGCCCGCTGGCCGACGGTCCGCGGCCGGGCTGGTCGATCACGAACAGGTGGGCGATGAAGTAGCCGCCGACGGTGGCCCCGACGATGACGGTGCCGCCCATGGTGGGCGTGCCCTTCTTCGCCAGGTGGCTCTCCGGGCCGTCGTCGCGGATCTCCTGACCGAAGCCCTTGCGGCGGAACAGGTGGACGGCGACCGGCGTGGCCAGGATCGAGATGATCAGCCCGAACGCGGCCGCGATCAGGATCGACCTCACGCGCCTGCCCCGGTGTCGAGCAGGTCGGCCGCGAGCACCTCGAGCCCGTAGGACCGGCTGGCCTTCACCAGCACGACGTCACCGGGCACCAGCACCTCCGTCAGCAGTTGCCGGGCAGCGGCCCGGTCCGGCACGCGCACGGCGCCCTTGTCCGTGTCGCGGTCCTCGTGCGCGCCCGCAGCCAGCGCCCCGTCGGCTATCCCTACCGCATCCGGGCCGACGGCCACGACGAGGTCCACCCCGGCGGCCACGGCGTCCCGGCCCAGCCGCTCGTGCGCCTCGGCGGCGCCGGCGCCGAGTTCGGCCATCCCGCCGAGCACGGCCACCCGCCGCCGCGCGGGCAGCCCGGCCAGAGCAGCCAGCGCGGCGCGCATCGACTCGGGGTTGGCGTTGTAGGCGTCGTTGACCACGGTCACGCCGTCGTCCCGGCGGGTGACCTCCATCCGCCAGCGGCTGCGCGGCACGGCGGCCGACAGCGCGGCGGCGACGTCCTCCGGTGTCATCCCGGCGGCCAGCGCGGCGCCGGCGGCGGACAGGGCGTTGGCGACCTGGTGGGCGCCGACGACCTGCAGCCGCACCGCCGCGCGGACACCCCCGGTGACCAGCGTGAAGCCGGCGCGGCCGGCCTCGTCGAGGACGACGTCCTCCGCGCGGACGTCGGCTGTGTTGCCGCCCCGCCCGCCCAGGCCGGTGGTGACCACCCGGGCCCGGGTGCGGGGCGCCATGCCGACCACCCGCGGGTCGTCGGCGTTGAGGACGGCGGTGCCCTCGGCCGGCAGCGCCTCGACCAGCTCGCCCTTGGCGACGGCGATCGCGTCGGCCGAGCCGAACTCGCCCAGGTGCGCCGAGCCGACGTTGAGGACGACGCCGACGTCGGGGCGGGCCACCCGGCACAGGCGGGCGATGTGCCCACGCCCGCGCGAGCCCATCTCGAGCACGAGGAAGCGGGTGTCCTCGTCGGCGTCGAGCACGGTGAGCGGCAGGCCGATGTCGTTGTTGTACGAGCCGGGCGGGCTCACCGTGGGGCCCGCGGTGGCCAGCACCTGGCCGAGCAGGTCCTTGGTGCTGGTCTTGCCCGAGGAGCCGGTGATGCCGATCGTGACGAGGCGGTGTGCTCCCGCCCCGCCCGCGCCCGCCAGCCGGGTGTGCACCGCGGCGGCCAGCCGGCCCAGCGCGGCGACCGGCTCGTCGACGACCACGCAGGGCAGCGCGTCGTCGGCGCGGGTGGCGAGCGCGGCGACCGCGCCGGCCGCCGCCGCGGCACCGAGGAAGTCGTGCCCGTCGACCCGCTCCCCCGGGACGGCGACGAACAGGTCGCCGGGCGCCACGGCGCGGGAGTCGACGGTGACCGTGCCGGTGACGGTGCCGTCGCCGCGGGTCAGCCGGCCACCGACCGCCTCGGCCACCTCGGACAGGGTCAGCTGGATCACGGGGTCTCCTCGCCGGCGCTCGTCGGCCCCGCGCTCCGGGATGCTGCGTCCTCGCACGACCTCGCGAGCTCGGTCATGGGGAGGGCTCCACTCCGGCCGGGGCGCACCGCGCCAGGGCCTCGCGCAGCACGGCGCGGTCGTCGAAGGGGTGCAGGGTGCCGGCGACCTCCTGGCCGGTCTCGTGGCCCTTGCCGGCCACGAGGACGGCGTCGCCGGGGCGCGCCCGGGCGACGGCGGCGGCGATGGCGGCGCGGCGGTCGCCGATCTCCAGCACGTTGCCGCGCCGGTCGGCGGGGACGCCGGCCAGCACCGCCGCGCGGATGGCGGCGGGGTCCTCGGAGCGGGGGTTGTCGTCGGTGACGACCAGCAGGTCGCTGCCGTGAGCCGCGGCCTCACCCATCGCCGCCCGCTTGCCCGGATCGCGGTCGCCGCCGCAGCCCAGCACGGTGATCACCGAGCCCGGGGTCGAGGCGCGCAGCGCGGCCAGCGCCGTCGTGACGGCGTCGGGTGTGTGTGCGTAGTCGACGACGGCGACGAACGGCTGGCCGGCGTCCACCGGCTCCATCCGGCCGGGCACCACGGTCTCGGCCAGCCCGGTCAGCGCCGTCTCCACCGGGACGCCGACCGCGTCGAGCAGCGCCACGGCGAGCACGGCGTTGGCGACGTTGAACCGGCCGGGCAGCCGTACGCGGGCCGGCCGGGAGCGCCCGTCCGGCCCGGTCAGCGTGAACGCCGTCCCGCCGGTGCGGGCGGGGACGAGGTCGGTCGCCGTCCAGTCGGCGTGGGCGCCCTCGGTGGAGACGGTGACCGCGCGGCCGCCGAGCATGCCGGCCAGCCGCCGCCCGTGCGCGTCGTCGACGTCGACCACCTCGACGGCGGCGCGGCCGTCGAAGAGGCGGGCCTTGGCCTGGAAGTAGTCCTCGAGGTCGGTGTGGAAGTCCAGGTGGTCGCGACCGAGGTTGGTGAACCCGGCCGCGGCGAACGGGATGCCGCCGACCCGGCCGAGCACCAGCGCGTGGCTGGAGACCTCCATGACCACCGTCTGCACGCCGGAGTCGACCATCCGGGCCAGCAGCGCGTGCAGGGCGGGGGCCTCCGGGGTCGTCCGCACGCTGGGCAGGGTGGTGACCGTCGGCGTCCCGTCGGGGGCCGAGCCGCGGGTGCGGGTCTCCACGGTGCCCACCAGGCCGGTGCCGCGGCCGGCGGCGACGAGGCCCGCCTCGACCAGGTAGCTGGTCGTGGTCTTGCCGTTGGTGCCGGTGATGCCGATGACCTGCAGTCGCCGGGCGGGCTCGCCGTAGACGCGGGCCGCGACCGCGCCGAGCAGGCCGCGGGGGTCGTCGACGACGCACACCGGCAGGCCGGTGGCGGTGGCCTCGGCACGGCCGGTGGGGTCGGTGAGGACGGCGACCGCGCCGCGCGCCGCGGCGTCGGCGGCGTACCGCGCCCCGTGGGTGCGGGCGCCGGGCAGGGCGGCGTAGAGGTCCCCGGGGCCGACCTCCGCCGACGCCAGCGTCACGCCGGTGACCGGGGTGGCGGGGTCGCCCTGGACGGGCGCGCCGAGCAGGTCGGCGAGGTCGGCGAGGGTCAGCGGGTCGGTCCTCGTCGGCCGGGCCGTCGTCTCCCTCCCGCTCTCGCTCACGGGACTCCAATCTACCGGCGGCCCGATCGCGGCCCGCCGCCCACACGCGCAGGGCGCGTCGCCCACCCCGTGGCGGCCCCCGTCAGCCCCGCCCGAGCGCGCCGGGGGGCTCTTCGGCGCACCTCTCGACGATCATGGAGCTGCGGTGGCGACACACCGGGCCGGGACCGCGTGTCCCCACCCGGACTCCGTGATCGTCAGCGAGCGGGTGGCGCCCGACGGGGTCCTCATCCTTCCGGGCCGGTCAGCACGAAGTCGGGGCGCGGCGTCCCCGACGGCACGATGCTGTCGGCGGTCAGCGCCTGGCGCATGACGTCGGCGAAGACCGGGGCGGCCACCTGGCCGCCCTCCTCGTTGCTGGTGGGCCGCTCGAGGTCGACGGCGACGACGTACTGCGGGTCGTCGGCCGGGGCGAAGCCGACGAACGTCGTCACGTAGCCGCCGCCCTCGTAGCAGTTGCAGTCGGGGTTGGCCCGCTGGGCGGTGCCGGTCTTGCCGGCCACGCGGAAGCCCTCGACCTGCGCCAGCGGGGCGGTGCCGCCGGGCCCGACGACGGCCTCGAGCATGTAGGCGACGCCGTCGGCGGTGGCCTCGCTGAGCACCCGCGTGCCCTGCGGCGCCGGGGTCGGCTCGCCACCCACCGCGGAGACGATGCGCGGGGGGATGCGCACCCCGCCGTTGGCGATCGTCTGGTAGACGGAGGCCATCTGCAGCGTGGTCACCGAGACGCCCTGCCCGATGGGCACGTTGGCCGCGCGGCTCTCGGTCCAGTCCGCGGAGCTCTGCAGGATGCCGGCGCTCTCGCCGGGCAGCTCGATGCCGGTGGTGCTGCCCAGGCCGAAGGCCCGCAGGTACTCCTCGAGCTTCGCGTCGCCCACCTCGCGGGCCAGCATGATCGTGCCGACGTTGCTGGACTTGGCCAGGATGCCGGTGACCGTCCAGTCGATCGGCTGGTGGTCGTGCGCGTCCCGCACGACCCGGTCCCCGGCCTGGATGTGCCCGTTGACGCTGAGCACCGTGTCCGGCGTGGCCTTCCCCTCCTGCAGGGCCGCCGAGAGCGTGACCGCCTTGAGCACCGAGCCGGGCTCGAAGACGTCGGAGATGAGCGCGTTGCCCAGCAGGTCCGGATCGGTCCGGGAGTAGTCGCCGGGGTCGTAGCCCGGGCAGGAGCCCATCGCGGCGACCTGACCGGTGTGCACGTCGAGGACGACGGCCGAGGCGCGGGTGGTGACGCCGTCCTGACAGGCTTCCTGCAGCCGCTGCTCGGTGACGAACTGCAGGTCGGCGTCGATGGTCAGCTCGACGGTCCGGCCGTCGACGGCGGGCGTGGACTCGTCGATGCCCGAGGGGATCGGGTGCCCGCCACTGCCGACCTCCACCCGCCGCTCCCCCGGCGTGCCGGCGAGCTGCTCGTCGAGGGTCTGCTCGACGCCGGCCAGCCCCTGGCCGTCGCGGCCGGTGAACCCGACGACCTGCCCGGCGACCGACCCGGCGGGGTAGCGTCGCACCGGGTCGTCCTCGGAGAAGATCCCGGCCAGCCCGAGCGCGTCGACGGCGTGGACGGTCTCCGGCGGCACCTGCGAGGCCAGGACGACGTAGCGGCCGTCCCGGGAGAGCAGGTCGGTGAGCTCGGAGACCGGGACGTCGAGCAGCGTGGTCAGCGCCAGGGCCGTGCGCGCGGGGTCGGTGACCAGGGTCGGGTCGGCGGTGACGCGGAACGCCTCGGCGGTGTAGGCCAGCGGGTTGCCGTCGCGGTCGACGATCGAGCCGCGCAGGGGGGCGATGTCCTGCACGCGGATGCGGTCCTGGGTGGCCGCGAGGGCGTACTGACCGCTGTCGACGCCCTGCAGCAGCCACAGCTTGCCGGTGATGACCAGCAGCGGGACGACGACGAGGACGAACCCGATGCGGTAGCGGCGGTGGCTGGTCCGCAGCACGCCGGGCACCCGACGGCTGCCGGCGGCACGACGGGAGGTGAACGCGCCGGTCCCACCGCCGCGCAGCGGGGCACGGTCGGCGGGACGCCGGCGGGGGGCGGGCGGGCGCGGTGGGGTCGGCACGGTCAGTCCGCACCCCCGGTCACCGGCGGCGCGGGCAGCGCCGGGACCTCGCTGGGCGCCGGGTCCTCGGCCGGCACCGCCTCGCCGCGCAGGGTGACGCTGCCGTCCTCCCCGACGACCAGGTAGGCGGCCGAGCCGGCGGGCACCATGCCTGCCTCGCGGGCCTCGCGGGCCAGCTCGGCGGG
>DASQXT010000196.1:0-20193 GCA_035639575.1 Geodermatophilus sp. | reverse complement strand
ATCCTCATCCTGCGGTTCTTCGGGAACATGACGCAGTCGCAGATCGCCGCCGACATCGGCATCTCGCAGATGCACGTGTCCCGGTTGCTCAGCCAGACCCTGGCCAAGCTCCGCGAGGGCCTGCTCAAGGACTGAGTCATCTGTCGGCCTACCGGCCGACACCGCGGCCAGGAGCCGTCCCCGGCGTGCGTGGAGCCCACCCGGCCACTCGTCGGGGACACTACCGCTCGTCAGAAGTTGATCATGGGCTTCGTGCCGGGCCGTGCGGCGAGTCCGCGCGTGCCCCCTGCACCAACCCCATGATCAACTCGAGGTGGCGGTCAGTGACGGGGCTGCACCTCCCCGCCGGTGGTCTCCTCCTCGGCGGCGCGGGCCAGTGAGGTCGTGTCCGGGATAGCCGGTGTCGGCACGGCGGGCGCGGTGTCGGTGATGCTCGTCAGCTCGATCTTCGCCTCGGGCTGGTCGGCGGCGCGGGGCAGCGCCGACTCGAACCAGCCGGACGTGTCCATCTCGGCGGTCGGCCGGCCGGCACCGTTGGCCGACCCGTCGACGTCCATCCAGGACCGCCCGTCGCCGTCCGCCCCGCCCAGCTTGGCCAGGCCCTCCAGGGCCTTGCTGAACTCGCTCGGGACGATCCACATCTTGTTCGCGTCGCCCTGGGCGATCTGCGGCAGCGTCTGCAGGTACTGGTAGGCCAGCAGCCCCTGGTCGGGCTTGCCGTCGTGGATGGCCTGGAAGACCGTCTCGATCGACTTGGCCTGGCCCTGCGCCTGCAGGAACAGCGCCGCACGCTCACCCTCGGCCCGCAGGATCCGGCTCTGCCGCTCGGCCTCCGCCTCGAGGATCGCCGCCTGCTTCTTGCCCTCCGCGGAGAGGATCGCCGAGGCCTTCTGCCCCTCGGCGGTGGTGATCGCCGACTGCCGGGCACCCTCGGCCTGCAGGATGATCGCGCGCTTGTCGCGGTCGGCCCGCATCTGCTTCTCCATCGAGTCGCGGATGGACGGCGGCGGGTCGATCGCCTTGATCTCCACCCGGGCAACGCGCAGACCCCACGGCCCGGTCGTGCCGTCGAGCACCTCGCGCAGCTGGCTGTTGATGCCGTCGCGGCCGGTCAGCGCACCCTCGAGGTTGAGCCCGCCGACCACGTTGCGCAGCGTCGTCGTGGTCAGCTGCTCCATGCCGGTGATGTAGTTCGCGATGCCGTAGACGGCCAGCCGCGGGTCGGTCACCTGGAAGTAGACGACGGTGTCGATGCCGACCTGCAGGTTGTCCGAGGTGATCACCGGCTGCGGCGGGAAGGAGACCACCTGCTCGCGCAGGTCGATCGTGGCGCGCACGCGGTCGATGAAGGGCACCAGCAACGACAGGCCCGGCGAGAGGGTGCGGCTGTAGCGGCCGAGCCGCTCGACGACCTTGGCCTGGGCCTGCGGCACGATCGTCACGCTCTTGCCGACGACGATCACCACCAGCAGGGCGATCACGATCAGGGCGATCAGTGCGGGTGTCACGGGGACGCTCCCTTCTCCGGGTCCAGTCTCCGATCTTGCCCGCTCCCGGTGACGATCCGGTCACGGCGCTGCGCGCGGTCACCCGCAGGGGGCGCTACTCCAGCTCGAGGGCGTCACCGACGACGGCGGTGGCGCCGTCCACCTGGAGGATCCGCACGGTCGCGCCCACCGGGAAGTGCTCGCCGCCGTACTGACTGCGGGCGGTCCACTCGTCGGCGCCGAGGCGGATGCGCCCCCCGTGCCCGTCGACGGCCCGGGTCACCTTCGCGGTGCGGCCGACGAGCGCGGCGACGCCGTCCGGCTGCTCGGGGGTGCCCTCGGTGAGGTGGCGCTTGGCCAGGGGCCGCACCACCGCCAGCAGCAGCGCCGAGACCACGACGAAGGCGGCCAGCTGCAGGACGACGGGACCGCCGAGCACCGCGACCCCGACGCCGCCGAGCGCCCCGCCGGCCAACATGAGCAGGAACAGGTCGCCGCTGGCCAGCTCACCGGCGGTGAACAGGCCCGACGCGATCAGCCAGAGCACCCAGGCGTCCACGTCCGAACTCTCCCAGATCCGGACGGTGCTGTGACCGATCTCCACCGGATCGTCACCTCCGAGGGGCCCGGCATAACCTCGCCGGGTGCACGACTTCCCCGCGGGCCGGTTCGCGGTGTGGGCGACCGCCTGGCTCACCGGCCGCGCCTCCTACGACGACGCACTGGACGCCCTGGTCGGCGACACGGCGCACCGGGTCGGCGGCCTGCCCGGCACCGACGCGGCGGTCCCCCTCGGCTGGGCACTGAGCGCGCTGCGCGGCGCCGGCGAGCGCCGCATCCGGCTGGTGCTGCCGGTGCCCGGCGACGTCCGGGGTCTGCCGCGCGTCCCGGGTCTGGCCGAGCTGGCCGTGGAGGCCGGGCAGGCCGCCGTCGGCGAGCGGGTCGCGCTGGTGCCGGAGCCCCTGGGCCCCGAGGTGGTGCAGTGGACGGCGTTCGACCTGACCGGCGCCCCTCCGGTGCCGCCGCCGGTCGAGGGGTCGCTGCGCGCGGTGTCCGGCGCGCTCGACCTCGCCGTCGGCGACGCGGCCCGCACCCTGGTCGAGCTCGATCTGGCGCGGTGGCACCCCGAGGTGCCGGCGCTGCTGGCCGGGCTGGCGAAGGCCGCGCACGTGCCGGGGATGCCGCCGGGCACCGACCCGGTCGCGATGGCGCTGCTGGCGCGCGCCCAGCGGCTGGCGAGGGTGCTCGACCTGGCGCTCACCGACGCCCCCGGCGGCGCGGTGACCCACCGCCAGGCCGCGGCCCGGGACGACGCCCTGCGTCCGCTGGGCGACGCCGTGCGCGAGGCGGTCACCGCCGCCTACAACGCCGTCCCGCGGTAGGGCCAGGCCGCCGGGGGACAGGCGGCGGACCCGCTCGAGGCAGCACGATGGCCGGGTGACCGCTCGGGACCCGCAGCCCACGCCTCCAGCGACCGCCGACCGATGAGTGCCCCCGACGAGACCATGGCGGAGATCGTCGCCGCGGTGGAGCTCGGCCGCGGCGGTGCGCAGGCCGAGGCGCGACAGCGGCTGACCGACCTGTGGGAGCGCGTGGGGCCCGACGGCGACCCGCTGCACCGGGTGACCCTCGCCCACTTCCTCGCCGACCTGCAGGACGACGTCCGCTCGGAGCTGAGCTGGGACGAGCGGGCCCTGGCGGCAGCGGGCGACCTCACCGACGAGCGCGCCCAGCGGTACGACGCGGCACTCCGGGTGCACGGCATGCTGCCGTCGCTGCACCTCAACCTCGCCGACTGCCTTCGCCGGCTCGGGGACCTGTCCGGCGCGCGCCGGCACCTGGCCCGGGCCGAGGCGTCGGTCGACGAGCTCGCGGACGACGGCTACGGGCGCCTGGTCCGCACCGGCCTGGAGCACGTCCGGGGAGCGCTCGAGGCGGGGGCGACCGAGCCGCTGCCCTCCGCACCCTGACCGGACGCGCCGGTCCCTCGGCGGCGTCCCGTCAGCGGGTGACGGGACGCCGCGGCGCCGTGAAACAGCACGAGGCGGGGCAGTTGGTGCCCAGCCGCGGCGGGGTGCCCGACCGGCGCTCCTCGACCAGTTCGCGCACCATCGCCACGAACGCCGGGTGGGTGCCGGCCGTCCCCGCCCGGACGAAGGCCATGCCGAGCTCCTCGGCGGTCTCCTTCGCCTCGTGGTCCAGGTCCCAGATCACCTCGACGTGGTCGCTGACGAAGCCGACGGGGAAGACGACGACGGCCTTCTCCCCCGCCGCGGCCAGCGCCCGCAGGTGGTCGTTGACGTCGGGCTCGAGCCACGGCACCGACGGCGGGCCGCTGCGCGACTGCCACACCAGGTCGACGTCGCGACCGGGCGCGACCGCGTCGACCACGAGCCGTGCCGAGCGCAGCAGCTCGGCCTGGTAGGCCCCGCCGTCCGGCCCGGCCACCGCGGCCATGGTGTCGGGGATGCTGTGCGCCGTCGCGACCAGCCGCGCGGTGTCCCGGACGTCCTCCGGCAGCGCGGCGAGCGCGGCCGCCAGCGCCTCCGCGTTGGCCTGCACGAAGCCGGGGTGGTCGCCGTAGTGCGGCAGCTTCTCGGCGGTCGGCCCGCCGCCGGGGGCCGCGCCGGTGAGCACGGAGCGGGCCCGCGCGACGTCCTCGTGGTACTGCCGGCAACCCGACCAGGAGGCGAAGCCCGAGGTCGGGAAGACGTAGACGTGCTCGATGCCGTCGTCGGCCATCTGCTGCCAGACGTGCTCGACGTAGGGCGACCAGTTGCGGTTGCCCCAGTAGACCGCCAGGTCCAGGCCGCCGGCAGCGAACTCCCGCTCGACCGCGGCGGTCAACGCCCGGTTCTGCTCGTTGATCGGGCTGACCCCGCCGAAGTGCGTGTAGTGCTCGGCGACGTCGAGCAGGCGCTCGCGGGGGATGCCGCGGCCGCGGGTGACGTTCTCGAGGAACGGCAGAACGTCGTCGGGCCCCTCCGGCCCACCGAAGCCGAGCACCAGTAGCGCCTCCCGCCGTCCGGACGGCGCGGGATCGGCGGACGGCGGCGTCCCCCCGTTGTTGCGGACGGCGAGCGACGGGTCCTCGTCGGGACGCTGGCCGGCGGGGGTGATGTCGACGTCGGTCTGGAGCGGCACGCTTCCCCTTCTACCCCAGGCCGCGGGCGGATGCGGCGAGACCCCTCACACGCCGACGGCGTGGAAGCCCCCGTCGACGTGCACGATCTCGCCGGTGGTGGCCGGGAACCAGTCCGACAGCAGCGCGACGACGGCCTTGCCGGCCGGCTCGGTGTCGGTCACCGACCAGCCGAGCGGGGCGCGCGCCTCCCACGCCTCCTCGAACTGGGCGCTGCCGGGGATGGACTTCATCGCCATGCTGCGCAGCGGGCCCGCGGCGACGATGTTCGACCGCACGCCCTCGGGGCCCAGCTCGCGGGCCAGGTAGCGGCTGACGGACTCCAGGGCCGCCTTCGCCGCGCCCATCCAGCCGTAGACCGGCCAGGCGACGCTGGCGTCGAAGGTCAGGCCGACGACCGAGGACGGGTTCGCCAGCAGCGGCCGGCAGGCCTGGGCGAGCGAGGCGTAGGACCACGACGACACCTGGAACGCCGTCGCCGCGTGCTCCCAGGCGACCTCCGGGAAGCCCTCCCCCATCGCCTCCTGCGGCGCGAACCCGATGGAGTGCACGACGCCGTCGAGGCTGTCGCCGACGTGCTCGCGGAGCCGGTCGGCCAGCGTCGCCAGGTGCTCGGTGTTGGTCACGTCCAGCTCGACGACCGCCGCCTCCTGCGGCAGCCGCTTGGCGATCCGCTGGCACAGCGACAGCGCCCGGCCGAAGTTGGACAGGACGACGGTGGCGCCCTGCTCCTGCGCGATGCGCGCGGTGGCGTAGGCGATCGAGGCCTCGGTGAGGACCCCGGTCACCAGGACGGTCTTGCCCGCCAGGATCCCCCCACCAGCGATGTCGCTCATCAGTGCCCCATTCCCAGTCCGCCGTCGACCGGGACGACCGCCCCGGTGATGTAGCCGGCCGCGTCGCTCGCCAGGAAGCGCACGACGCCGGCGATCTCCTCCGCCGAGGCGTACCGCCCCAGCGGCACCTGCCCGAGGATCTCCTGCTGCCGCTCCTCCGGCAGCGCGGCGGTCATGTCGGTCTGCACGAAGCCGGGGGCCACCACGTTCGCGGTGATGCCCCGGCTGCCCAGCTCGCGGGCGATCGAGCGCGCGAGCCCGACGAGCCCGGCCTTGGACGCCGCGTAGTTCGTCTGGCCCGCCGAGCCCAGCAGCCCGACCACCGAGGAGACGAAGACCATCCGGCCACGTCGTGCGCGCACCATCCTGGCCGCGGCCCGCTTGGACACCCGGTAGGCGGCGGTGAGGTTGGCGTCGAGGACGTCGGTGAAGTCCTGCTCCTTCATCCGCATGAGCAGGCCGTCGCGGGTGATGCCGGCGTTGCTGACCAGGACCTCGACGGGCCCCTGGTGCTCCTCGACCTCGGTGAAGGCCCGGTCGACCGCCGCGGTGTCGGTGACGTCGCACTGCACCCCGAACAGCCCCTCGGGAGTACCGCTGCCACGGTGGGTCACCGCCACCCGGTCGCCCTCCTCGGCGAACGCGCGGGCGATCGCCAGCCCGATACCGCGGTTGCCGCCGGTCACGAGCACCGATCTCGCCACGTGCCACACCCCCTGCGCCGGTCGCTGACGTCCGGGTCCCGAACCTAGTCGGTGGGTGCAGGTCACACCCGGTGACGGGCAGCCCGGGCGTGACGCCGGGGGGCCCGGGCTGGTGGAGTAGTGGGGCACGGCTCGGGTAGAGCGCGACGGACGAGGGCGGCACGTGATGGGGAGCCGGCCCGGCGGAGGACTGGATCCCACAGATGAGCAGCAACAGCACACGCAGGTTCACGAACACGGCCGTCCTGGCCGTCCAGACCGAGGACGCCACCCGGGTGGTCGGCTCCGACGACTTCGACGACGCGCTGGAGGGGACCTACCAGCGGGTGGGCCTGCGGCGCGGCCTGCTCGAGCGCCTCGCCGGCATCCGGGAGCGCCGCTGGTGGGCCGACGGCGTCACCTTCGTCGACGGGGCCGCCATGGCCGGCGCCAAGGCGATCAGCGAGAGCGGCGTCGACCCGGCGTCCATCGGCCTGATGGTCAACACCTCGGTGAGCCGCCGGTACCTCGAGCCCTCGACGGCGGTCGCGGTGCACCACGCGCTGGGCCTGCCGCGCTCGTGCCAGAACTTCGACGTGACCAACGCCTGCCTCGGCTTCGTCAACGGCATGGAGCTGGCCGCCGCCATGATCGACTCCGGCATGGTCGACCACGTGCTGGTCGTCAACGGCGAGGACTCCCGGCCGGTCCAGGAGCGCACCGTCGAGCGGCTGAACCGCCCGGACAGCACGTCCAAGGACGTGCTGGCGCAGTTCGCGACCCTGACCCTGGGCTCGGGTGCGGTCGCGATGGTCCTCGGGCGCGCCGACCGGCACCCCGAGGGGCACCGCCTGGTCGGCTCCGCGAGCCGGGCCGGCAGCGAGCACCACGAGCTGTGCACCGGCGACAACGACGAGATGCGCACCGACCTCAAGGGCCTGCTCGACGCCGGGCTCAGCCTGTCCGAGGACCTCTGGACGGACGCCGCCGGTCAGTTCGACTGGTCCCGCGGCATGAGCCGCTACATCGTCCACCAGGTCTCCAAGGTCCACACCAAGGCCATGTGCGACCGGTTCTCGATCGACCCCGCCCTGGTGCCGACGACGTTCCCGAACCGGGGCAACCTCGGCCCGGCCTCGGTCCCCTTCACGCTGGCCGGCCAGCAGGACACCCTCGCCGGCGGCGACCGCGTGCTGCTCATGGGCATCGGCTCGGGCCTGAACGCCTCCTGCCTCGAGATCGCCTGGTGAGAGCGGCCGACGACACGCCCACCCGGCCGGGGCTCCCGGGGCTGGACCCGACCTGGTCCCGGCTCCTGACCGTCGCCGACGCCGACGGCGTGGAGCACTGCTGGCACGTCCTCGACAACGGCGTCCGGGAGCCGGTCGGCACGCTGCTGTGCGTCCACGGCAACCCCACCTGGTCCTACCTGTGGCGCCGGCTGGTGGCCGCCGCCCCGCCGGGCTGGCGGGTGGTCGCCCCCGACCAGCTCGGCATGGGCTGGTCCGACCGGCTGACCGGGCCGCGGCCCCTGCGCCAGCGGGTGGCCGACCTCGGCGACCTCACCGCGGCCCTGGGCGTCACCGGCCCGGTGGTCACGGTCGGCCACGACTGGGGCGGGGTGATCTCCCTGGGCTGGGCGCTCGAGCACCGCGACCAGCTGCGCGGCGTCGTCCTGGCCAACACGGCCGTCGCCATGCCCGAGGGCGACCTCGGGCCGGTCCTGATCCGGCTGGCGCACGCGCCCGGCGTGCGCGCGGCGGTCACCGTGGGCACCTCGGTGTTCGTGCGGGCCACGACGGCGCTGTCCCGGCCGGCGCTGCCCGCCGACGTCCGGCGCGCCTTCGCCGAGCCCTACCGCTCGCCGGCGCGGCGGCGGTCGGTCGGGGACTTCGTCGCCGACATCCCGTTCTCCCCCGGCCACCCGTCCCGCCCGGTGCAGGAGGCGATCGCCGAGGGCATCCGCGGCCTCGACGTCCCGGCGCTGCTGCTGTGGGGCCCCCGCGACCCGGTGTTCGGCGAGCGGTACCTGACCGACCTGCGCAGCCGCCTGCCGCAGGCCCGGCTGCACCGCTACGAGGGCGCCTCCCACCTGCTCCCCGAGGACGCGCCGCAGTACGCGCACGCGGTGGCGCAGTGGGTCGCCGACCTCGACGCCGGGGACCGCGCGCCCGCACGGCCGGCCCCCACGACGACCGGCCGCCGGCTGTGGTCGGCCCTGGACGAGCGGGCGGACGACGACTCCCCCGCGGTCGTCGAGGTCGGCGGCGCGACGGTGAGCTGGGCGCAGCTGTCCCGGCGGGTGGCGCACCTCGCCGCCGGCCTGGCGGCGACCGGCGTCCGCCCGGGCTCCCGCGTCGCGCTGCTGGTGGAGCCCTCGGCCGACCTCACCGCGACCGTCTACGCCGTGTGGCGGGCCGGGGGCGTCGTCGTCGTCGCGGACAAGGGCCTCGGGCTGGCCGGGATGCGCCGGGCGCTGCGCAGCGCCGCGGTCGACTCCGTCGTCGGCAGCCGGGCCGGCCTCGCCGCGGCGCGCCTCATGGGCCTGCCCGGGTCCCGCATCGCCGCCGGCCGGCCGGGCCGCACGTCCGGCGCCACGCACACGCTCGACGAGCTGGAGACCCTCGGCCGGTCGGCACCCGCACCCGCCGAACCGCCGCTGGACGCCGACTGCGCCGTGCTGTTCACCTCCGGGGCCACCGGGCCGGCCAAGGGCGTCGCCTACACGCACCGCCAGGCGGCCGCCCAGCTCGAGCTGGTGCGGTCCACCTACGGCCTCACCGCCGACGACCGGTTCGTCGCGGCGTTCGCGCCGTTCGCGATCCTCGGGCCGGCACTGGGCATCGGGTCGGCGGTGCCGGACGTCGACGTGACCGCGCCCGGCTCGCTGACCGCAGCCGCGCTGGCCGACGCCGCGACCGCCGTCGACGCGACCGTGGTGTTCGCCTCCCCGGCGGCGCTGCGGCGGGTGGTCGCCACGGCGGCGGAGCTCCCGGCGCAGCAGCGCACGGCCCTGGCCCACGTCCGGCTGCTCATGTCCGCCGGCGCTCCCGTCCCGGCGTCCCTGCTGCGGTCGCTGCAGGCGGTGCTGCCCGCCGCCGACCCGCACACGCCCTACGGGATGACCGAGGTGCTGCCGGTCACCGACGTCTCGCTCGCCGAGATCGAGGCCGCCGGCACCGGCGACGGGGTGTGCGTGGGCCGGCCCCTGCCCGGCGTCGAGGTGCGGGTCAGCCCGCTGTCCCCCGACGGGCGGCCCGACGGCGCCCTGACCGACCGCCCGGGCGTCCCCGGCGAGGTCTGCGTGCGGGCCGCGCACGTCAAGGACCGCTACGACGCCCTGTGGGCGCTGGAGCGGTCGACGTCCCGGGACCCCGGCTGGCACCGCACCGGCGACGTCGGGCACCTGGACGCCGACGGGCGGCTCTGGATCGAGGGGCGGCTGCAGCACGTCGTGACCACGGCCGCCGGTCCGGTGACCCCCGTCGGGGTCGAGCAGCGGGTGGAGGCGCTCGACGGCGTGTCGGCCGCCGCGGCCGTCGGCGTGGGACCCGCCGGGGCCCAGGTCGTCGTGGTGGTCGTCGTGCCGTCCGGACGCCGGCACCGGCTCGGCGGCCGGCCGGCGCGACCGGTCCTGGCCGGGCCGGAGCTCGCCGACGCCGTCCGCGCGGCCGCCGGCGTCGACGTCGCCGCGGTCCTGGTCACCTCCCGGCTGCCGGTGGACGTCCGGCACCAGTCCAAGGTGGACCGGGCCGAGGTCGCCCGCCGGGCCGCGCGGGTGCTGGCCGGCGCGCGGACCGGCCGCCGACCGTGAGGGTGCTGGTCACCGGGGCGAGCGGCATGCTCGGCCGGGCCACGGCCACCGCGCTGCTCGGGCGCGGGGACGAGGTGACCGTGCTGCAGCGCCGTCCCTCCGGCCTGCCGTGCGCGGAGGTGCTGGGGGACGTCGCCGACCCGGACGTGATCGGGCGGGCCGCCCGCGGGCAGGACGCCGTGCTGCACCTGGCCGCGAAGGTCGACGTCACCGGTCCGTGGGCCGAGTACGCGCACGCCAACATCGCGGGCACCCGCGCCGTCCTCGACGCCTGCCGGGCCGCGGGCGTGGGCCGGCTGGTGCACGTCTCGTCCCCGTCGGTGGCGCACGCCGGGACCGCGCTCGCCGGGGTCGGTGCCGGCCCCGCCGACCCCGCCCGCGCCCGCGGCCGCTACGCCCGCTCCAAGGCCGTGGCCGAGCTCGACGCGCTGGCCGCGGACTCCCCCGCCCTGGCGGTGCTGACCGTCCGCCCGCACCTGGTGTGGGGCCCGGGCGACACCCAGCTCGTCGGCCGCATCGTCGAGCGGGCGCGGGCCGGGCGGCTGCCGGTGATCGGGTCGGGCGCGGCGCTCATCGACACGACCTACGTCGACAACGCCGCAGCGGCCCTGGTCGCCGCCGTGGACGCCTGCGGACCGGTGCACGGCGAGGCGCTGGTCGTCTCGAACGGGGAGCCCCACCCGGTCGCCGAGGTGCTCGGCCGGCTGTGCCGGGCGGCCGGGGTCCGGGGGCCGCGCGGCCGGGTGCCGTTCGGCGCCGCCTGGGTGGCCGGCGCCGCCGCGGAGGGGATCTGGGCGGCGACGCGCCGGCGGTCGGTCCCCCCGCTCACCCGCTTCCTGGCCGAGCAGCTGGCCACCGCTCACTGGTTCGACCAGCGGCGGACGCGGGCCGCCCTGGGCTGGCGGCCCGCGGTGAGCCTGGACGAGGGGTTCGCCCGGCTGCGCGCCTGGTACCTCGGGCACGGCGCCCCCTCGTGCCTGACCGGCCCGGCGACCGACGAGTTCCGGGACCGGGCGGAGTCCTCACGGGCATGAGCGCCCCGCCTGCCCTGTCCCGCCCCGAGGTCGACGCGGCGGTCGCCGCCGAGCGACACCGCGTCGCCGACCTCGTCGCCGACCTCCCCGACGAGCAGTGGGCCACCCCGTCGCTGTGCTCGGCCTGGACGGTGCGCGACGTCGTCGCCCACCTCACGGTCACGACGAGGATGACGGTGCCCCGTCTGCTGCGCGCGGCGGTGCTGGCCCGGGGCAGCTTCGACCGGATGGCGGTCGACCTGGCGGCGCAACGGGCCGAGGCGTACCCCACTGACGAACTGGTCGCGCAACTGCGCCAGAGCGCCGACTCCACGCGGAGGTTCCCCGGCAGCACCCCGAGGGACCCGCTGATGGACCTCGTCGTCCACGGGCAGGACATCGCCCGGCCCCTGGGGCGGCGCCACGTGTCACCTCCCGACGTGGTGGCCGACTGCCTGGCCTACGTCGCCACCAACCGGTTCCTGGGCGGTCCGCGGCGGCTGGCCGGGGTGCGACTGATCTCGACCGACACCGGGTGGACCCTGGGCGAGGGCGCCGAGCTGCGCGGTCCCGACGTCGACCTGCTGCTGGTGGCAGCGGGACGACGGGTCGGCCTGGAGGCCCTGGAGGGTCCCGGCGCCGCGGTCGTGGGCGCGCGCCTGAGCTGAGGGCCGCTCCTCCGGCGCAGGGTCAGCCGGCGAGGGCTGCGTGACCTGCCTGTCCGTGCGCCTGCGAGGCTGACCACGGGTCCGCTATGACCACGGGCGCCGGGAGAGAGGACGTCGCCAGTGCACGAGCCAGTCGGGACGTCCTGCGAGGGCGCGCCGCCCGTCGTCCGGGAGACGGTGCAGCAGCTGGTCGAGCGGGCCGCGGCGCTGGCGTCGGGCGGGCGGCGGCTGCTCGGCATCACCGGCGCACCGGGAGCGGGCAAGTCGACCGTCTGCGCGGCGCTGCTCGAGGCACTCGGCGACCGCGTCGCGCTGGTGGGGATGGACGGCTTCCACTACGCCAACCAGGAGCTGCTGCGGCTGGGGCGCCGGGACCGCAAGGGTGCTCCCGACACCTTCGACGTCGACGGCTACGTCGCCCTGCTCCAGCGGCTGCGGACGCCGTCCGACCGCACGGTCTACGGCCCCGTCTTCGACCGCGACCTGGAGGAGGCCATCGGCAGCGCCGTCCCGGTGCCCCCGGACACGCCCCTGGTCCTCACGGAGGGCAACTACCTGCTCGTGCAGGACCACGGGTGGAGCGAGGTCCGGCCGCGCCTGGACGAGGTCTGGTACCTCGACGTGCCCCCCGAGGTGCGTGCCGGCCGGCTCCTCCGTCGCCGCCTGTCCCACGGCCACGAACGGCGGGCGTCCGAGGACTGGGTGCGGACCGTCGACCTGCCCAACGGGGAGGTCGTCGAGGCCTCCCGGGGACGGGCCGACCTCGTCGTGCAACTCGACGCCGCGGAGCTCCCGGCCGGGGAGGGACAGCAGAGCTGAGCTCGGAGACGCTCGCGTCAGCGGTCCCTCGACCGCCGTGCCCGCACCGCCTCGGCCAGCTCGGCCAGCACCACCTCGGTCGTCGCCGGGTCGACGCAGGCGTCGGTGACGCTCACGCCGTACTCGAGCCGCTCGGGGTGCCGGCGGTCCAGGTCCTGCCGCCCGGCGACGAGGTTGCTCTCCACCATCACGCCGCGGATCGCCCGCTCGCCGCCGGCGACCTGCCCGGCCAGGTCGCGGACGACGACGATCTGGCGCCGGTGGTCCTTCTGGCTGTTGCCGTGGGAGGCGTCGACGACGACCACCTCCGGCAGCCCGCGCTGCGCCAGCTTCCGCTTGGTCTCGGCGATGTGCGCGGCGGAGTAGTTGGGCCCGTCCTTGTCGCCACGCAGGATCACGTGCGCGGTGTCGTTGCCGGTCGTCGACAGCTGGGCGCTCACCCCGTGGTGGTCGACGCCGAGGAACTCGTGCGGGGCCCGCGCGGTCAGCACGGCCGAGACGGCGGCGTCGATGCTGCCCTCCGGGGAGTTCTTGAAGCCGACGACGGACGAGAAACCCGACACCCGCTCCCGGGCGGTCTGGTCGGTGACGTTGCGCGCGCCGACGCCGTTGTAGGTGACCAGTCCGTTGACGTACTGCGGCGTGAGCGCGTTCAGCGGCTCGGCCGCGACCGGCACCCCCATGGCCGTGATGCGGCACATCAGCAGCCGGGTCGCGACCAGCCCCACGCTGATCCGGCTGGAGCCGTCGAGGAACGGGTCGTAGGCGAACCCCTTCCAGTCGACCTCGGTCCGCGGCTTCTCGGTGTAGGTCCGCATCAGGATCTCGAGGTCGTCCCCGTGCCGCTCCCGCATGCGCACGAGGAAGGCGGCGTACTCCAGCGCGGCCTCGGGGTCGTGGATCGAGCAGGGGCCGGCGATGACGGCCAGGCGGTCGTCGAGGCCGGTGACGATGTCTGTCACGGCGCGCCGCCCGGCCCTCGTCGTGGCGGCCGACTCCGCCGACAGCGGGACGACGGTCGCGACCGCGGCCGGGGTCACCACGACGCTCAGCCCGGTGATCCTGGCGTTCACCAGGCCGGAGAGGTCGGCGCCGTCGGCCGGTGCGACCCCCAGTCGCTGCTGGACCCCGGGCAGCAGCTCGGTCAGCGCGGCGTCGATCTGCGCGTTCACCCGCGTCTGGACGTCCAGCAGGAGATCGGCGACCCGCGTCGCCTCGTCCAGGATCTGGTCAGCCGGAATGAGGCCCTCCTCCGTCGTCCCCACTCGTCGAGCCAACCACAGCCTCCGCCGGTGGCACGCGAGCGGAGCTGCCTGCGACCTCACATCGTGACGAACCCTCGACGCGCCGCTGTGGGGAGCAGGAGGATGCCCGGTGACCCATCGTCCCCGTCCGGGGACACGAGGGGGTGGGCGGCCGCAGGAGGCCCCCGTGCCGCACCCGTTCCAGCGCCCGGGCGACGACGCACCCGGCCCTCCTCCCGGGATCACCCGGCGGCGCGTGCTGCAGGCCGGCGGACTGCTCGCTGCGGCCGCCACCCTGCCGATCCCGTGGGCGCCGCCCGCGCGGGCGGTGGACGGCACCCCCACGACGCTGCGGCAGGGCACGAACGTCATGGTCGCCGCCTCGCCCGACGGGCGGTGGCTCGCCCTCGACCTGGTCGTGTCGATCTGGGTGCTGCCCACCGGCGGCGGCCCGGCCCGGCGGCTCACCGACGACCTGCAGGACGCCACCCGGCCCGCCTGGTCGCCTGACGGGAGAACCCTCGCGTTCCAGTCCTACCGCGACGGCAACTACCACCTGTGGACGCTCCGTGCCGACGGCAGCGGGCTGACGCAGCACACCTCCGGCCCGTACGACCACCGGGAGCCGCGGTGGCTGCCCGACGGCTCGGGGCTGCTGCTCTCCTCCGATCGCGCCGGTGCCGGCACGTACGACATCCACCTGCTCGACCTCGCGACCGGACGGGTCCGCGCCGTCACCAGCGGTCCGGGTGAGGACGGGGAGCCCACGGTGTCGCCCGACGGTGCCCGGGTCGCCTTCACCGTCGACGCCACCCGCATCGACGAGGTGGTCCTCGCCGGCGGGGCCCGTCGCACGCTCGTGCCGACCGTCGAGGGCAGCTCCGTCTACGGCCCGTCGTACTCGCCCGGATCGGGCCGGCTCGCGCACGTGCGCCTGACCGGCGCCCGCAGCGACCTCGTGGTCGACGGCAAGCAGGTCACCCAGGGACGGGACGTCTTCGCCCTCCCGCCGTCGTGGTCGTCCGACGACGAGCTCGTCTACACCGCCGACGGCCGCATCTGGCGGCAGTTGGTCGACGGGTTCCCCAGCGAGGTGCCGTTCACCGCGGTCGTGCCCGTGCAGACGCGTCGCCCGGAGCCCCACCGCCCCGACCTCGGCTCCACGGGCACGCGGCAGGCGCTCGGCATCGCCGGCCCGGTGGCGTCGCGCGACGGTCGCCGGATCGCCTTCCGGGCGCTGAACGCGCTGTGGACCGCCGACCTGGCCGGGGGCGGCCGACCGCGCCGGCTGGTCGCCGACGGGTACTTCAACTCCGACCCCGACTTCGCCCCGGACGGCGCGAGCCTGGTCTACGCCAGCGACCGGGCCGGTGAGGCCGACCTGTGGCTGCACGACCTCGTCACCGGCACCGACCGGCGGGTCACCGCCCTGCCCGGCGCCCAGACGGCGCCGCGCTTCTCCCCCGACGGCCGGCAGATCGCCTACCAGGACCAGAACGGCGTCGGCAGCGTCCTCGACCTCGACACCCTGCAGACGCGACCGGTCACGCCGGCCCTGTTCCAGCCCGGCCGGATGAGCTGGTCCCGCGACGGGCGCACGCTGGTCCTGGCCGCGGTCAAGCCGTTCTCCGGGCGTTTCCGGGAGGGCACCAGCCAACTGCTGATCGTCGACGTCGCCACCGGCCAGCTGGAGTACGTCGAGCCGATGCCGTTCCGGTCGCTGTCGACGCGCGGCGACGACGGGCCGGTCTTCTCGCCCGACGGGCGGCACCTGGCCTTCGTCGTCGAGAGCCTGCTGCACGTCGTGCCGGTCGGCCCGACCGGCCGCCCCGCGGGCACGCCGCGCGCCGTCACCAGCGAGATCACCGACTCGCCGGTCTGGCTCGACGAGCGCACCCTGCTCTACCTCAGTGGAGGCCGGCTGCGGCGGACGACGATCGCCGGGGACCCGGCGACCACGGTGCCGCTGGACCTCACCTACACCCGGGCGAGCGTGCGCGAGCCGCGCACCGTCCACGCCGGCCGGCTCTGGGACGGCGTCGCGCAGCAGCTGCGCCCGGACGTCGACATCGTGCTCGACGGGTCGCGCATCGCCGCGGTGCGACCGCACGACCCCGCCCGCCGTCCGGACGTCGACGCCTCCGGGCTCACCGTGATGCCGGGGCTCATCGACGCCCACGTCCACTGGCACCTGCGCGGACGGGCCTGGGGAGCACGGCAGGGCCTGGTGTGGCTCAGCTACGGCATCACCACCACCCGCTCGCCCGGCGACCCCGCGTACCAGATGCAGGAGACCCGCGAGGCGCTCAGGGCGGGCACCCTGGTCGGCCCGCGGCTGTTCGCGACCGGCGAGGCGATCGACGGCTCGCGCGTCTACTACAACTTCATGCGGCCCACGCTGTCGGCCGAGCAGCTGGACCTGGAGGTGCAGCGCGCCCGCCGGCTGCGCTACGACCTGGTCAAGACCTACGTGCGCCTGCCGGTGCGCCTGCAGCAGCGCGCCGTACGGCTGGCCCACGACCTCGGGCTCCGGCTGACGTCGCACTACCTCTACCCGGCCGCCACGATCGGCATGGACGGGATGGAGCACACCGGCGCCACCAACCGCCTGGGCTACTCGCAGACGGTCAGCCGCCTGGGACGCGCCTACGACGACGCGATCGCCCTGTTCACCACGTCCGGGATGTCGATCACCCCGACGCTGTTCACCTCCACGGTCGTCCACGTCGACGACCCGGCACTCGTCGAGGACCGGCGCACCCGCACCCTCTACCCGGCGTGGGAGTACCAGCTGCTGCTGGACCGGGTGGCGCAGGCCGCAGGCCCGGCCGGTGCGACCACCCGCGCCCTGCTGGCCGGCAACGTCGACATGCTCCTGCGGATCTCCCGCGGCGGCGGGTTCGTCATCGCCGGCACCGACGCCCCGCTGGACAACGTGGCCATCTCGCTGCACGCGAACCTGCGCGCCATGGTCGGCGGGGGCTTCACCCCGTACGAGGCGCTGGTCACGGCGACCCGCAACCCGGCCCGGTGGCTGGGCGCGGAGGGCCGGCTCGGCGTCGTGCGGCCCGGCGCGCAGGCCGACCTGTCCTTCGTCCGGGGCGATCCGCTCGCCGACATCCGCGCGGCTGCGGACGTGGCGCAGGTGATGGTCGGCGGGCGGCTGCACACCGTCGACGAGTTGCTCGCGCCGTTCGACGAGCGCGCCCGGCCACCCGCCGCCCCCGCGCTCGTCCGGGCACCCGCGGGAGCGGCCCCCGGCTGGCGGCTCGGCGACCACTCCCACGACCGGACGCACTGGTGGCACGAGCCGGAGTGGCTGCACCCCGCGTGCTGCGAGGGGTGACCGCGGAGCCGCGCACCCGGGACCGTCACGACCGGATGAACTCCAGCAGGTCGGCGTTGATCGTCTCGGCCTGCGTCGTCGGCATCCCGTGCGGGAAGCCCGCGTAGGTCTTCAGGGTCCCGTTCTGCAGCAGCTCCGCCGACAGCGGTGCCGAGTCGGCGTACGGGACGATCTGGTCGTCGTCGCCGTGCATGACCAGCACCGGCACCGTGATCTGCCGCAGGTCCTCGGTGAAGTCCGTCTGGGAGAAGGCCACGATCCCGTCGTAGTGCGCCTTCGCGCCGCCCATCATCCCCTGCCGCCACCAGTTCTCGATGATCGCCTCGGACGGCTCGGCCCCGGGCCGGTTGAACCCGTAGAACGGCCCGGTCGGCAGCGCGCGGTAGAACTCCGACCGGTTGGCGGCCAGCTGGGCCTGCAGGTCGTCGAACACGCTCTTCGGCAGGCCGCCCGGGTTGTCCTCGGTCTGCACCATGAGCGGGGGGACGGCGCTGATGAGCGCGGCCTTCGCCACCCGGTCCTCACCGTGGCGAGCGATGTAGTGCGCCACCTCGCCGCCGCCGGTGGAGTGACCGACGTGCACGGCGTCGTGCAGGTCCAGGTGCGCGGTCAGGGCGGCCAGGTCGTCGGCGTAGTGGTCCATGTCGTGCCCGTTCCCGGTCTGGGTCGAGCGACCGTGTCCACGCCGGTCGTGCGCGATGACGCGGTAGCCGTGCTGCAGGAAGAACAGCAGCTGCGTGTCCCAGTCGTCGGCCGACAGCGGCCAGCCGTGGCTGAACACGATGGGCTGGCCCGTGCCCCAGTCCTTGTAGAAGATCTCCGTGCCGTCGGCCGTCGTGATGGTGGTCATTCCTGTCTCCCGGGCTCGGCACTGGAGGGGATGGGGACCAGGCAGGCGGTCGCCGGCCGCACCACCACGGGGGCGCCCCGGCACGAGGATCGCGGCCGGCCGTCGCATACCGGTGGGTTTCCTCGCGGGGTGCCCGGGCGCTTCGAGCGCCCGACCGGATGCGTCACGAGGCGCTCGCGTTCTGCTGACCGGCCTCGGCTGCACGCGAGCCGCGCAGAGCACCGGCCTCGGCGGCCCCCGCGGGACGTCACCGCACCCGCCCGGGCCCCGGGGAGGGAGCCGCACCCGTCGACGCCCGCCCGACCCGGTCCGGGCACCGGAACCGCCCACGGCCGGGACGTCGGGGTGACACTGAGCCGGTGCCCCGTCGCTCCTCCCGACAGGCAATGGTCCTCGGTGCCCTGCTCATCGCCCTCCTCGTCGTCCTGGTGGCCTGGCGGCTGGAGGCCCGAGGGCCGTCGACCGCCGGACCCGGTCACGCGACCGGGAGCGGCGCGGCGCCCGCCCCGTCCGCCGAGCAGGACGCTCCGGCCCCGGACGCCTCGGCCGAGCCACCCGGGGTCCTCCCGCTGCCGGTGACCAGACCGGTGCTCAACCCCGCCGTCAACGACGCCGACCTCGACCGCACGGTGTGCAGCGGCACCGACAAGTACCGGCCGCCGGTCTCCTACACCAACAAGGTCAAGCACATCGAGCTGTCGACGCCGGTCGGCTCCTACGGGCAGATCACCGATCCGCGGGACGGCCGCGTCTACCAGGTGCCCGGCTACGAGGGATACGCCGGTCTCGGGCCCGCGGACGCCGACCGGGTCGAACTCGACCACTTCCTGCCGCTCAGCGACGGCGGGGACGGCTACGACCCGACCAACCTGTGGCCGGAGATCGGCGGGACCGCGAACGCCCCCCTCGCTGGAGCCGACGGCAGACCCGCCAACAGCCGCGTCAAGGACCGGCTGGAGGACTACGTGTACCACCAGCTCTGCCCGCACGGCAGCGCCCGACGGCAGCTCACCCTCGCGCAGGCGCAGGCCCTGTACGAGCCCGACTGGTACGCCAGCTACGTCCGTCTCGGCAGGCCGGGCGAGGACTGACCGGCGGAGCCGCACCCCGCCGTCCACGTCTCCTCCACGGGCAGGTGGCACGGTCACCCTCATGCGTGCTGTGCAGATCACCCGCTTCGGCGGCCTCAAGGTCCTCGACGTCGTCGACCTGCCCCACCCCACCCCCGGTGACGGCCAGCAGTCGTACCAGCTCTGCGACACGCCGCTGGCCGAGCTCGGCGGGGCCTTCGACGACGACGTCGGCCTGCTCGCAGCACGGGCCCACCCCGAGGACCGCCCGCGGCCCCCGGGAGCCGGACCGTCGGTGGAACCGGCCGACCTGCGGGTCGCTGACCGACGGCTCCCCGGCTCGCGCTGGGGGATCAGTCCTGGAAGTCGGTGCTGACGCTCAGCTCTTCCCACTCATCGGCCTCGGCGAGGGCCGTGCCGAGCACCCGCCGGTAGCTGGTCAGGGCGTCGCTGCCTAGCAGCAGCATCGCCGGCGGATCGGCGGACTCGACGGCGGTGAGGATGGCCCGGCCGGCGCGCGCCGGGTCGCCTGGCTGGGTTCCGTGCGTCGTGTCGCGCTCCTTGCGTCGCTTGCCCGCCGTCTCGGCATAGTCGTCGATCACGGTCCGGGACTGGGTCAGCGACCGACCGGAGAAGTCGGTGCGGAATCCGCCGGGCGCGACGATCGTCACCGAGATGCCCAGTGGTTGCAGCTCGTCGCGCAGGGAGCCGGACATCCCCTCGAGTGCCGCTTTCACCGCTGCGTAGTAGCCCGATCCCGGTGGCTTGATGTGGGCCCCGATCGAGGAGACGTTGACGATCGCGCCCGCGCGACGCGCGCGCATCCCGGGCAACACCGCCTTGATCATGCTCACCGACCCGAAGAAGTGGGTCTCGAACAACGCACGGACGTCGGCGTCCTCACCTTCTTCGACCGCGGCGCGGTACCCGTACCCGGCGTTGTTGACCAAGACGTCGACGGCGCCGAAGCGATCCTCGGCTTGGTGAGAGACAGCGGCCGCTCGCGCTGGGTCGGTGACGTCCAACGCCGCGCTGAGCACGCGGTCCGGAGCCAGCCCCACGAGGTCGGCGACCTTGGCCTCGTCGCGCGCGGTGACCACGGCGTGATGGCCGGCCCCGATGACTGCTTCGGCAAGGGCTCGACCGAGCCCGCTCGAGCAGCCGGTGATGAGCCAGGTGGACATGCTGTTCCTCTCCGAGGGTGGTCCTGTCCGGGCTGCC
>DASQXT010000195.1:0-5609 GCA_035639575.1 Geodermatophilus sp. | reverse complement strand
TGGCGTCCCAGGGGCCGGCCGCGGTGTAGCGGGCCGGGTCGCCGCTGAGCGGGATCGGCGCGTCGTGGGCGCCGGTGAGGTCCACGAGCGTCACCTCGGCGTCCTGCAGGGTGCCGTGGCCCAGGGCGCGCAGCTCCGACTCCGGCGGGACGGTGACGTGGAACGCGGTCCCGGCCGTGACCGTCGTCCCCGCGCAGGAGACGGCGGCCGTCGGGTCGCAGGGCTGGTCGGCCACCGCGGTCACCTGCGGGTCGAGCTCCGCGGTGGGCGGGGCGGTGGGGTCCAGCTCGAGGAAGTAGGGGTCCGGGTGGACCGGGAAGCCGTTCTCGGAGGTGACCCCCGAGACGAGGAGCGCGCCGATCGGTCCGTTCGCCGGGTCGATCGGCGGGAGGGCGATCGTGAACCGGCCGGGGCCGACGCGGCCCACCACGAGCCCGTCGGGCCCCGGGGTGTCGGTCGAGAGCACCCGCGTCGGCGACCCGCCGACCTCCGGGCCGAGCTCCAGCCGAGCTCCCAGGGTGGTGGCGTCGAGCCCGCCGGGGAGCTGCAGCACGGCGGTGCCGCCCCAGGCCACCGGGACCGGTCCGGGCTCCTCGGCCGGGTCGGCCGCGGTGCCGAAGTTCTCGACGGCCTCGAGGACGATCGCGACGTCCGTCGGGTCCAGCGGGATGGTCGTGGACTCCTCCGCACCCGCCGTCCCGGCACCGAGGGCGGTCGCGGCCAGCGCGGCCAGGCCGAGGACGCCGGTGCGCGCCGCGAGCCGACGGCACCCCGCACCTCGGGTGGGGACGAGCGGGGTCATCGGGGCGCCTCTCCGGTCCGGAGGCGCGCCGGCCGCGCCGTCCGGGCAGGCAACCTAGGGGGCTCGCAACCTCCCGTTGTCGGGCGACACGCCGCGCTGTGACGGGGTGGTACGCCTGAGGCGTCGGTCCGGCCGGGCGCCGATCGGGTCAGCCGGGGTCGGGCGCGCCGATCGGGTTGCCTTCCGGCCAGACACCCGCGGCCACGACCGTGCGGCGCACCGGCCCCAGCAGCTCGGCCAGCCGGTCGCAGCGCGCGTCGCCGAGCGCCTGCCAGGGGCCCAGCGCCAGCCGGTCGGTGTCGGCCTCGACCGCGGCGACGATCGCCGCGCCCTCCGCGGTGAGCTCCTCGCCGGCCAGCCAGCCGCGGGCGGCGAGCTCGCCGGCGGCGGCGTCCCACGCGGCGTCGTCCCAGCCGCGGGCGCGCATGAGCCACTCCCGCGCCGTCCGGCCGGCCGCGGCCGCCAGCACGTGCGCGCCGACGCCGGAGATGCCGCGCTGCAGCAGGGCGGCGTTGTGCCCGTCCCCGCGGTGCTCCCGCAGGGTGGTGAGGCACTGCCAGGACGCCAGGTGCGGCTCCGGGGGAAGCGGCAGCCCGGCGTTGGCCGCGGCCAGCGGGCGCCCGGGGGCGTCCACCGCCCCGGCCGCGGTGGCGAGCAGTTCAGCGGTCTCCGCCGCGGCGGCCGAGCCGACCCACTCCTCCCCCAGCACCCGGCGCACCGCGGCGTCCACCCCGACCAGCCGCGCGTCGAGCGCCGCGGCCGGGTCGGCCACCTCCCACACCCCGGGCACGGCCCGGGCCACGAAGGCCGGCGCGAAGTTGTAGAAGGTGGCCGTGACGACCTCGGCCCCGACCGGGCCCAGCGGCGCGGCGCGCAGCGCGAAGTAGGTCCGCCAGAACCCGCGCAGCCCGGTCGCCTCCGCCGCCGACCGGCACTCGTCGGTGAAGTAGGTCAGCGCGTGGTACGGCTCCCCCAACGCCCACAGCCGCCGCGCCGTCGCCGGCGAGGTCACGGGTGCGGCCCCACTGCAGGGGCCCGCCGCGAGCCTGCGAGTGGTGGGGGGCAGTGGGGTCCTTTCACTAGGCCGACACGCTCTCCGGCATGCCGAGCCACTCGCGCCAGCGCGGGTCGACGGTGCGCGCACCGAGCAGCCGCCACGCCGCGCCGCTCGGGGTCCGGGGCGGGTGCGGCAGCTTCCAGCCGAGCTCGGCCAGCGACCGGTCGGCCTTGGTGTGGTTGCAGCGCCGGCAGGCCGCGACGACGTTGTCCCAGGTGTGCGTACCGCCGCGGCTGCGCGGGACGACGTGGTCGATGCTCGTGGCCGAGCCGCCGCAGTAGACGCAGGTGGAGGCGTCGCGGTGGAACACCGCCCGCCGCGACAGCGGCACCTGCGCCGGGTAGGGCACGCGCACGTAGCGGGTCAGGCGCACCACCACCGGGACCGGCAGGACCACCGTCTCGGCGTGCACCTCCTCGGGCGCGCTGTGCACCGAGACCGCCTTGTCGGCGAGCACGAGCACGATGGCGCGCCGGCTGGAGACCACGCACAACGGCTCGTAGGTGGCGTTGAGCAACAGCGTCGCGGCGGCGGTGGACCGCGCCGGGACAGGCGTCATCGGGTGGGAGTGGTGGTCGCGCCGCGGACCTGGATGGCCTGCGGACGACCCGGACGCGGTACGCGGCACGGGGCACCTCCGGCGCCCGGGGCCGCGCGCCGGGTGCAGTGCGACCCGTGGGCGTACCCATTCTGACCTGCGGAGGCGGTCCCGCGCTCCCGGGATGTGCTCGGCGGCCCCGAGGGGCCTCCGCGGCCGTCACTACCGTGGGCCGCGTGCGCTACCCCGAGGCCCCCCGGCTCGACCTCGTCGAGCACCTGCACGGACACGCCGTCGCCGACCCCTACCGCTGGCTCGAGGACCCCGCCGACCCGCGGACGACGGCGTGGAGCGCCGCCCAGGACGAGCTGACCGCCGGGGCGCTGGCCGCCCTGCCGCTGCGCGACCGCTTCGCCGCGCGGCTGGCCGAGCTGGTGCACGCCGGCGCCGTCGGCGTCCCGGTGTGGCGGGCCGGCCGCGCCTTCTCCACCCGGCGCGACCCGGGTCAGGAGCACGCGGTGCTGCGGGTGCGCGAGCCCGACGGCACCGAGCGGGTCCTGGTCGACCCCATGGCGGTCGACCCCTCCGGCACCACGACGCTGGACGCCTGGTCGCCGTCCTGGGAGGGCGACCGGCTGGCCTACCAGCTCTCCACCGGCGGCGACGAGGAGTCGCGGCTGTTCGTGCTCGACGTCGCCACCGGCGAGCAGCTCGACGGGCCGATCGACCGCTGCCGCTACTCCCCCGTCGCCTGGCTGCCCGGCGGCGAGGAGCTGTTCTACGTCCGCCGCCTGGCCCCCGAGCTGGTGCCGGCGGGCGAGGAGCAGTTCCACCGGCGGGTCTGGCGCCACCGGGTGGGCGCCGACGCCGACGGCGACGTCCTGGTGCACGGCGAGGGCAGCGACCCGGCCACCTACTTCGGCGCCCGCACCAGCCGCGACGGCCGCTGGCTGGTCGTCTCCGCGTCGATCGGCACCGCGCCCCGCGACGACGTCTGGCTGGCCGACCTCGACGGGGACGGCGCCCTGCGGGAGCTGCAGGTGGGCGTCGACGCCCAGACCGCGGCGTGGGTCGCCCGCGACGGCCGGCTCTGGCTGATGAGCGACCGCGGCACCCCGCGCTGGCGGCTGGCCGTCGCCGACCCCGCGGACCCGGCCACCTGGCCGCCGGGGGCCTGGCGCGACGTCGTCCCGCAGCAGGAGGACGGCGTGCTCACCGACGTGGCCCTGGTCGACGGCCCGGACGGCGGGCTGCAGGTGCTCGCCGTCCACTCGGTCGACGCCACCGACCGGCTCTCGGTCTGGGCCGGCGACGGCTCCGGCCGGCAGGCCGAGGTCGGTGCCCTGCGCGCCGGCAGCGTCTCCGGCGTGAGCGCACCGCCGGAGGGCGGCGGCGCGGCCTGGGTCGGCTTCACCGACCACTCGACCCCGCCGTCGGTGCTGCGCTGGGACGCCGCCGACCCGACGTCCCTCACCAGCTGGGAGCAGGCGCCGGTCGCCGGCGAGGTCCCGGAGGTCCGGGTCGTGGAGACGCACGCGACCTCAGCCGACGGGACTCCGGTGCACCTGTTCGTGGTCTCGCAGGCCGGGGTGCCCGACCGGCCGCGCCCCACCGTGCTCTACGGGTACGGCGGCTTCAACGTGGCGCTCACCCCGGGCTACTCGGCGCAGGCCCTGGCCTGGGTCGAGGCCGGCGGGGTGTGGGCGGTGGCCAACCTGCGCGGCGGCTCCGAGCACGGCGAGGAGTGGCACCGCGCCGGCATGCGGGAGCGCAAGCAGAACGTCTTCGACGACTTCGCCGCCGCCGGGGAGCACCTGGTCGCCCAGGGCTGGACGACGCACCCGCAGCTGGCGGTGATGGGCGGGTCGAACGGCGGCCTGCTGGTCGGCGCGACGCTGACCCAGCGGCCGGACCTCGCGGCCGCCGTCGTCTGCAGCGCACCTCTCCTCGACATGGTCCGCTACGAGCGCTTCGGCCTGGGCCGCACCTGGAACGACGAGTACGGCACCGCCGAGGACCCGACCGAGCTGGGCTGGTTGCTCGGCTACTCGCCCTACCACCGGGTGGTGGAGGGCACGCCCTACCCGGCGGTGCTGTTCACGACGTTCGAGTCCGACACCCGGGTCGACCCGCTGCACGCCCGCAAGCTGGCCGCGGCGCTGCAGCACGCCACGTCGTCCGACGCGCCGGTCCTGCTGCGGCGGGAGACCTCGGTCGGCCACGGCGCCCGGGCGGTCAGCCGGACCGTGGGGCTGGCCGCCGACCAGCTGACCTTCCTCGCCGCCCACACCGGCCTGACCGGCTGATCCCGGCGGGTGTGCCGCGCCACACCGTTCCGACATGATGACAACACGGGGTTGCCTTCCTGTACCTGAGAGTATCGCCGTGATGACCGCTTCACCGTCCGTGATCACCATGGCCGCTGCCGACCCCGGCTCGGCACCCGACTGCGCCGACTACTGGCTCTGCCAGCAGGTCTACGAGTGGTCGGGCGCCGAGTGGCTCGCCGAGAACGCCCGGGCCCTGATCGCCACACCGGCGCGGATCCTGCTCATCGTCGTGATCGCCGTCGTCGTGCGGTACCTGGCGCACCGGGCGATCCGCCGGCTGACCGACACCACGGCTGTGGGCCCGCTGCCCTCGATCCTGCGGGCCCGGCGGCTGCGCGCCACCGCCCTGGGGGACGGCGCGGAGCAGCTGACCGCGCGGCGCACCCAGCGCGCCGAGGCCATCGGGTCGGTGCTGCGCAGCTGCGCGTCCATCGTGGTGCTGGCCATCGCGGTGGTGCTCGTGCTCGGCGAGCTGGGCATCAACCTCGCGCCGATCCTGGCCAGCGCCGGGGTGGTCGGTGTGGCGCTCGGCTTCGGCGCGCAGAACCTCGTCAAGGACTTCATCGCCGGGATCGGGATCATCCTCGAGGACCAGTACGGCGTCGGTGACGTCGTCGACCTCGGGGAGGCCAGCGGCACCGTCGAGGCGGTCGGCCTGCGGATCACCCGGCTGCGCGACGTCAACGGCGTGGTCTGGTACGCCCGCAACGGCGAGATCCTGCGGGTCGGCAACAAGAGCCAGGGCTACGCGCAGGTCGTCATCGACATGCCGGTCGCCCACGACACCGACCTGGACCGCTGCCGGACCGTTCTGCAGGAGGTGGCCGACGAGATGTACGCCGAGGAGGAGTGGGCCGGCGTGCTGCTGGCCGAGCCCGAGTC
>DASQXT010000194.1:0-10009 GCA_035639575.1 Geodermatophilus sp. | reverse complement strand
ACGCTGGAGGACATCGAGCACTTCGCCGAGTTCACCGGCGACACCTTCTACGCCCACATGGACGCCGACGCCGCCGCGGCCAACCCGCTCTTCGGCGGCCGGGTCGCGCACGGCTACCTGATCGTCTCCTGGGCGGCGGGCCTGTTCGTCGACCCGGCCCCGGGGCCGGTGCTGGCCAACTACGGCGTGGACAACCTGCGCTTCCTGACCCCGGTCAAGCCGGGGGAGGAGCTGACGGTCACGCTCACCTGCAAGCAGATCACCCCGCGGGGCGGCGCCGACCACGGCGAGGTCCGCTGGGACGCCGTCGTCGTCAACACCGAGGGCAAGCCGGTGGCGACCTACGACGTCCTGACGATGGTCGCCAAGACCTGGCCCTCGGCGTCGACCCCGTCCTGACCGGGCGAGATCTGCACGCTCGCCGTCCCGGAGCGACGGAACGTCGCGAGTGTGCAGATCTCGCCGCGACGGGCCGGGCCGCTCAGGCCGCCGTCCAGCGGATCGGCAGCCGCTTGACGCCGCGCTGGAAGTTCGACCGCAGCAGCGCCGGCGGCCCGTCGAGCCGCAGGTCGCCGGTCCGCCGCAGCAGTTCGCCGAACAGCGCGCGCATCTGCACCCGGGCGAGTTGACCGCCCAGGCAGAAGTGCGGCCCGTGCCCGAAGGACAGGTGCGGGTTGGGCGCCCGCCGGACGTCGAAGGCGTCCGGGTCGGCGAAGACCGCCTCGTCCCGGTTGGCGGAGGTGAAGGAGACGACGACCTTGTCCCCGGCGCGGATGCGGACGCCGGCGAGGTCGACGTCGGCCGTCGCGGTGCGGCGGAACACCATCACCGGGGTCCACCAGCGCAGCATCTCGTCCACCGCGCCGGGCAGCAGGGACGGGTCGGCCCGCAGCGCGGCCAGCGCCCCGGGGTGCTGCAGCAGCGCGATGAGCCCGCCCGGCAGGCCGTTGCGCAACGTCTCGTTCCCGGCGACGGCGAACAGCCAGAACATGTTCTCGAACTCGGCGTCGCTGACCGAGCCGCCGTCCTCGTCGACCTCGGCGAGCAGGATCGACATGACGTCGGAGCCGGGGGAGCGGCGCTTCTCCTCGGCCAGCAGCCGGGCGTACTCGTAGAGGTCCGGCATGCCGGCGCGGGTGCGCGGGTCGGGCATCCGCCCGTCCGGGCCGGGCGCCGGGCGCAGCGCGATCGCCGCCCGGGCCATCGGCGTCCCGCCCGTGCCGTCGAAGTGCGACGACGTGGCGTAGTCGGGGTCCTGCCAGCCGATGACCCGGTTGGACCAGTCGAACATCAGCCAGCGGTCCTCGGCCGGCACCCCGAGGACGTCGGCGAGGGTCAGCAGCGGGAGGTCCGCGGCGACGTCCTTGGCGAAGTCGCACCGGCCCTCGGCCGCGCCGTCCACCATCCGGTCGACCAGCCGCGCAGCCGTCGCCTCGATCGACGCGGTCAGCGCGGCGACCGCCCGCGGGGTGAACGACCGGGTGAGCAGCCGCCGCAGCCGGGAGTGGTCCGGCGGGTCGGTGTTGAGCATCATCCGGCGCACCCAGTCGAGGTCCGCGGCGTCGCGGACCTGGGTCGCGCCCAGCCACGAGGAGAAGGTGGCCGGGTCGCGGAGCACCCGCTCGACGTCGGCGTGCCGGAGCACCAGCCAGAACCCCGGGCCCGCCGGATGACCGTGCAGCGCGGGCTCCTCGACCCAGGTCACCGGCGTCTCGGTCCGCAGCCGGCGCAGCAGGTCGAACGGCGGCCCGTCCTCGTAGGTCGCCGGGTCGACGAGGACGGCGGTGTCCAGCGCCGCTGAGGCCATGTCGGCTCCTGGGGGTGTCGGCTCCGGGGTCAGGGGTAGCTGTGGAAGCCCTTGCCGGTCTTGCGGCCGAGCTCGCCGGCAGCGACCTTGTCACGGAGCAACTGCGGCGGGGCGAACCGCTCGCCGAGGGTCCGGTGCAGGTACTCGGCGATCGCCAGCCGGACGTCGAGGCCGACCAGGTCGGTCGAGCGCAGCGGACCCATCGGGTGGCGGTAGCCGAGCTCCATCGCGGTGTCGATGGCCTCGGCGTCGGCCACGCCCTCCTCGAGCATCCGGATGGCCTCCAGGCCGAGCAGGACGCCGAGCCGGGAGGAGGCGAAGCCGGGGGAGTCCTTCACCACGACGTCGGTCTTGCCGAGGGCCCGCACCCAGCCGCTCGCCGTCCCGACCAGCTCCGGGTCGGTCTCCCGGGCGACCACGACCTCGACCAGCTTCGAGGCCGGCACCGGGTTGAAGAAGTGCAGCCCGAGGAAACGGGCGGGCCGCTCCAGGGCCGCGGCCAGCTCGGTCACCGACAGGGAACTGGTGTTGGTGGCCAGGACGGCCTCCGGCCCGACCGCGGCCTCCGCGGCGCGCAGCACCTCGGCCTTGAGATCGGCCTGCTCGGGGACCGCCTCCACGACCAGGCCGGTGGCCGCGTCCAGCTCGGCGGCGGAGTCGAGCACGGTCAGCCGGTCGAGGACGGCCGCGACGTCGTCGGCGAGCTTGCCGCGCCGGGCGGCCTCCGCCAGCCCCTCGGCGACCCGGCCGCGGGCGGCGTCCGCGGCCTGCGCGCCGGCCTCCACGACCTCGACCCGGGCGCCGGCGGTCAGGAACGCCTGCGCGATGCCGGCGCCCATGCGGCCGCCTCCGATGACGCCCACCCGGGCGGGGACGGCACTCATGCCCGTGCCACGAGCATCGCGACGCGGCGCAGGGCCTCGCCGGCCACGAGCGCGGCCAGGTCGTCGGGGCGGACGCCGGGCAGGACGCCCCCGGACCTGCCCTGCGGGGTGTGCACCCCGTCGACCAGGAAGACCTCGGGTGATCCGTGGGACACAGCCCCTCCTCGGACGTGGCCCGGGAGGGTGCGCGGAGTCGTGCGGGTGCACCGGGCGCAGACTTCCCGACCGGTTGTTCAGTAATTCGTGGGGGAAGTGTCGCGTGCCGCCGTGGCCCGGCGCAAGTCCCGCGGCCTCAGCGGCCGGTGGGGTCGCTCCCGCGTTCGGGGGCGGTCGTCCGGTGCATGCCGGAGCGGCCCGCGCCGGGTGCGGCCGCGGACTCGAGCAGCGGGCGGGTGCGCCACGGGACGAGCTCGGAGAGCGCCACGACGCTCGTCGAGCGCATCACCGCCGAGGAGCGGTTGAGGTCGACGAGGACCTGCTGCAGGGCCTCGTGGGAGCGGGCGGCCACCCGGCACAGGACGTCGCCGCTGCCGGTGGTGGCGTGGGCCTCCAGGACGCCGGGGATGGCCTCCAGGTCGTGCCGGATCTCGTCGAGGGCCCCCTGGGCGATCTCCAGGGTCACGAAGGCCTGGACCCCGAAGCCGGCCGCGCGGACGTCGACGTCGGGCCCGTATCCGGTGACGACGCCGACGTCCGCCATGCGCTGCAGGCGCGCCGTCACGGTGCCCCGCGCCACCCCGGTGACCCGGGACAGCTCCAGGTCCCCGGCGCGGGGGTGGTCCTCCAGTGCGGCCAGCAGGGCCACGTCGAGGGCGTCGAGGCCCCGGTCGTCGGTCATCCCGTGTGCCTCCCTGCTCCGGCGTCGACTGTGCAGTCCGGCCACCCTAGTGGCTGTTCCGCTGTGCGGCGTGGTCAGTCGGCCCACCTGGTGCCGGGCCCGTTGCGCAGCGATCCCGCCGGGTGTGTGGTGCAGTTGACACCGACGGACGTCCGGAGGAGGAGCCCGGCATGAGCCTCGAGCAGACCCTCAACGACGACGAGCGCCTCGCGCAGCTCGACCTCGACCAGCTCCGGCAGCTGGTCGGGCTCGTCCAGTACGACGCCTCCGCTGACCCGTTCCCCGTCTCCGGCTGGGACGCGCTGGTGTGGGTGGTCGGCAACGCCACGCAGACCGCGCACTTCTGCCAGTCCGCCCTCGGCATGGAGCTGGTCGCCTACTCCGGTCCGGAGACCGGCAACCGCGACCACCTGGCCTACGTGCTCCGGTCCGGCGCGGCCCGCTTCGTCGTCACCGGCGCCTACCACCCGGCCAGCCCGCTGGCCGACCACCACCACCGGCACGGCGACGGCATCCGCGACATCGCGCTCGCGGTGCCCGACGTCGACCGGTGCATCGCGCACGCGCGGGCGCAGGGCGCGACGGTCCTCGAGGAGCCGCACGACCTCGCCGACGAGCACGGCACCGTGCGCGTCGCCGCGATCGCCACCTACGGCGACACCCGCCACACCCTGGTCGACCGCTCCCGCTACACCGGCCCGTACCTGCCGGGCTACGTGCCCCGGACGTCGTCCCACGAGCCGCGACCCGGCCGCCCCAGGCGGCTGTTCCAGGCCATCGACCACGTCGTCGGCAACGTCGAGCTCGGCGCCATGGACCGCTGGGTCGACTTCTACAACCGCGTCATGGGCTTCACCAACATGGCCGAGTTCATCGGCGACGACATCGCCACCGACTACTCGGCCCTGATGAGCAAGGTCGTCGCCAACGGCAACCACCGGGTCAAGTTCCCCCTCAACGAGCCGGCGATGGGGAAGAAGAAGTCGCAGATCGACGAGTACCTGGAGTTCTACGGCGGCCCCGGCGCCCAGCACGTCGCGCTGGCGACCAACGACATCCTCGCCACCGTCGACGCGATGACCTCCGAGGGTGTGGAGTTCCTGCCCACCCCGGACTCCTACTACGAGGACCCGGAGCTGCGGGCCCGCATCGGCACCGTCCGCGTGCCGATCGAGGAGCTCCAGCGCCGGGGCATCCTGGTCGACCGCGACGAGGACGGCTACCTGCTGCAGATCTTCACCCGACCGATCGGCGACCGGCCCACGGTCTTCTTCGAGCTGATCGAGCGCCACGGCTCGCTCGGCTTCGGGAAGGGCAACTTCAAGGCGCTGTTCGAGGCCATCGAGCGCGAGCAGGCCCGGCGCGGCAATTCCTGAGGATGGCCCCCTGCAGGGTCCCGCCGCGAGCCCTGCGACGGGCTGGAACGGCCCCGCTGCAGGGGCCCGCCGCGAGCCTGCGAGCGGTGGGGGGCAGCGGGGTCCTTCTTCAGCGCAGTCCGGCGCCGACCTTCTCCGCGGCGGTGGTCACGGCCTGCCCGACCCGCTGGGCGTCCGCGGCCTCGTCGACGTAGACCACGGCGAGTGCGGCGCGGGCGCCGCCGTCCGGTCCCAGTACGGGCGCGGCGATCGACCGCAGGCCGGCGATGACCTCGCCGTGCGAGCTGGCCCATCCGACCCGCCGGGCCTCGCGCAGCGCCTCCCGGTCGTCTCCGGACGGGGCCTCGGGCATCAGCAGGGCCAGCCCGGGCGCCCCCTGGCCGACCGGGTGGCGCGTGCCCGGGCGGTAGACGACGTGCGCCGCCGTGTCCTGCGGCTCGACGCTGGTGACGGTCACGGCCTCGTCACCGGCGCGCACCACCAGGAAGGCGGTCATGCCCAGCTCCGCGACCAGGGCGTTGAGCCAGGGGAGCGCCGCGGTCTGCAGGTCGGCGCGCACGCCCCGCGCCAGTCCGGCGATCCCGAGGCCCAGCCAGTAGTGCCCGGCGGGGTCCCGCTCGACGAGCTGGTGGTCCTCCAGGGTGCGCAGCAGCCGGTAGGTGATGGACCGGTGCAGCCCCAGGGCCTGGCCGATCTCCGCGATCGGCTGCGGTCGGCCCACGGCGGCCAGGTGCTCGAGGACCCGCAGGCCGCGGTCCAGCGTCTGCGACTGGGGCGTGCCCCCGCCCTGGCCCGCGTCGTTGCCCTCGGTCATCGCCGTCCTCCCCGTGGCCTCGTCCCCGCCACCCTACGGTCGCCGTCCCTGCACACCCTCCGTGCCCGAGGTGGCCCCGTCCAGAGGCGCACCCCGAGCCGGCGAGGGGTGAGGAGGACGGGGTCCTTCGTCAGCCGTTGACCACCTGGGGCACCGCCACGGCCTTGAGGCCCTCGACGCCGAACTCCAGCCCGTAGCCGGACCGCTTGACCCCGCCGAAGGGGATCATCGGGTGCACGCCGCCGTGGGAGTTGATCCACACGGTGCCGGCCTCGAGCCGGGCGGCGACGGCGCGCGCCGCCTCCCGGTCGCTGCTCCAGACCGAGGCGCCCAGGCCGACGTCGAGCCGGTTGGCCATCGCCACCGCCTGGTCGACGTCCTCGTAGCGCACGATCGGCAGGGCCGGGCCGAACTGCTCCTCGGCGACCAGCGGGTTGTCGTCGTCCACCTCGGCCACGAGCGTGGCCGGGTAGAAGTACCCCGGGGCGTCGGGATCGGGGTCGCCCCCCACCAGCACCTTCGCGCCGGCGTCGCGGGCGGCGTCGACCAGGCGGGCGACGATCTCGTACTGGGCGCGGTTCTGCAGCGGGCCGAGCACGTTCCGCTCGTCGAGGCCGCGGCCCATCGGCATGGCCTCGGCCACCTCGGTGAGCGCGGCGCAGACGTCGTCGTAGACGTCGGTGTGCACGTAGAGGCGCTTGAGGGCCGCGCAGGTCTGGCCGGTGTTGATGAACGCGCCCCAGAACAGGTCCTCCGCGATGGCGCGCGGGTCGACGTCGGGCAGCACGATGCCGGCGTCGTTGCCGCCGAGCTCGAGGGTCAGCCGCTTCACGGTGTCGGCCGAGCTGCGGATGATGGCCTGGCCGGTGGCGGTGGACCCGGTGAACACGAGCTTGTCGACGTCCGGGTGGCCGGACAGTCGCGCACCGACCTCCCGGCCGCCGGCCACCGCGGTGAGCACGTCGTCCGGCAGCACGCTGCCCAGCACCTGCACCAGCGCCAGGACGCTCAGCGGGGTGTGCTCCGAGGGCTTGACCACCACGGTGTTGCCCATCCGCAGGGCCGGGGCGACCTGCCAGACGGTGATCATCATCGGCCAGTTCCACGGGCCGATCGCGCCGACGACGCCGACGGGCCGGTAGCGCAGTTCCGCGTGCGTGTCGCCGTCGTCGAGCACGGTGCCGCCCGGGAGCCCGGTGGCCGCGGTGGCGCGCAGCCAGGCGGCGCAGGCGCCCACCTCGAAGCGGGCGTTGGGGCCGTTCAGCGGCTTGCCCTGCTCGCGGGACAGCAGCTCGGCGAGCGGCTCGGCCGCTGCCTCGACCGCGTCGGCGGCACGCAGCAGGAGGTCGATGCGCTCGGCGTCGCTGCGGGCGGCCCAGGCCGGCTGCGCGGCGCGGGCGCTCGCGACGGCCGCGTCGAGGTCCGCGGCGGACCGGTCGGCGACCCGGCCGACGACCTCACCGGTGGCCGGGTCGAGGACCTCGCGGCCGTCGGGGTCGGTGACGCCGGCCAGCAGGCTGTCGTAGGTGGGCGTCCGCGGCGTGGTGGTTCCGGGCTCGGAGACGGTCGGGGTGGTCATCGGGGTCCTTCGCGGGTGGCGTCGTGGGTGGTCGGTGGGGTGGTGCCGTCCGGGACGGTGGTGGCGCGGGACGGGCTCACGGGGCCGGCTCGATGCGGCCGGTGACCTCGCCGAAGGCGATGCGTGCCCCGTCCGGCCCGGGCGCGGTCGCGGTGATCGTCACGACGTCGCCGTCCTCGAGGAACGTGCGCGTCGACCCGTCGGACAGCGTCAGCGGCTCCGTCCCGCCCCAGGACAGCTCGATGAACGAGCCCCGCTGATCGCGCTGCGGGCCGGAGACGGTGCCGGAGGCGAACAGGTCGCCGGTGCGCAGGCTGGCGCCGTTGACGGTCATGTGCGCCAGCTGCTGGGCCGGGGTCCAGTACAGCGAGCCGAACGGCGGGCAGCTGACCAGCTCACCGTTGAGCCGCACCTCCAGCGTGAGGTCCAGGCCCCACGGCTCGCCGGTGTCGTCGAGGTAGGGCAGGGGCTGCGGCTGCCGGGCCGGCGGCGCCACGCGCGCGGCCTCGAGCGCCGCCAGCGGCACGACCCAGGGCGACACCGAGGTGAGGAAGGACTTGCCGAGGAAGGGGCCCAGGGGCACGTACTCCCAGGCCTGCAGGTCCCGGGCCGACCAGTCGTTGACCAGGCAGACCCCGAAGACGTGGTCGGCGAAGTCGCCGAGCGGCACCGGGCGGCCGAGCTCGGAGGGCGTGCCGACGACGAAGCCGACCTCGGTCTCGATGTCCAGCCGCTGCGAGGGGCCGAAGGTGGGCGCGTCGTCGGTCGGCGCCTTGCGCTGACCGTTCGGCCGGACCACCGGTGTCCCGGACACCCGCACCGTGCCGGCGCGGCCGTGGTAGCCGATCGGGAGGTGCTTCCAGTTGGGCGTCAGGGGCGCGGAGTCGGGGCGGAACATCCGCCCGAGGTTCTCCGCGTGGTGCTGCGAGCTGTAGAAGTCGACGTAGTCGGCGACCTCGACCGGCAGGTGCAGCGTCACGGCCTCGCGCGGCAGCAGGTGCGGCTCGACGGCGGCGCGGTGCGCCGGGTCGGCCAGCAGCTCCTGCAGCCGGGCGCGCAGGGCGTCCCACGTCGTCCGCCCACAGGACATCAGTGCGTTGAGCGAGCCGGTGGCCAGCGCGTCGGCGGCGGGGACGTCCAGCCGCGAGACGTCGAGGACGTGGCCGCCGATGGCGACGCCGACCCGCCGGGGGCCGTCGGGCCCGGTAGAGAAGACGCCGTAGGGCAGGTTGTCCGGCCCGAAGCCGGTGCCGGCGGGGAGGTCCAGCCAGGTGGGGGTCACGCTGAGATCCGATCGGGGGAGGGCAGCAGGCCGAGGGTGACGAGGTCGTCGACCGGCTCGAGGACGCTGCAGGTGCCGAAGGAGGTGAAGGCCGCCCGGGCCCGGGCGGCGCGCTCGGGGGTCCAGGCGCGCAGCGCCGCGGCGACGTGCCCGGCGTCGGTGTCCCGGAGGTGCTCGACGGCGACGCCGGTGGGCGCGCCGGCGGTGAGTGCCGAGACGGCCAGGAGCACGTTGAGGAACCCGTGGTGGGGAAACCCGGTGGCCGGGTCGGTGTGCCGGACGGCGGAGTGCAGGCCGGCGGTGCACTTGAGGGCCACCCCCCGCGTGACACACGCGGCCAGGGTCGCGGCGAGCTCCTCCGGGGAGGGGAACAGCGCCGCGCGCAGGCCGCCGGTGCGCAGCTTGGCGCGGTGGCGGGTCCCGGCGAGGACGTCGAGCACCTCGTCCCGGGCGGGGCTGCGGGGCAGCTCGACCGCCGCCGGAACACCGGCGGGCAGGACGTCGTCGAGGACCCGGACCGCCTCGCGGGCGGCCGCGGCACCGGTGGCGACCGGGACCTCGACGGCGGCCAGGACGAGCCCCGGGGAACGGGTGACCCGGGCCGCGGCGGCCGGCAGGTCGCCGGCCGCCGCGATCAGCGAGACGCCGAAGGGCGCCGCGTCGTCCCCGAGGTGCTCTCCCAGCTCGCCGAGCCGGGCGGCCGGGACGACGAACGGCCCGACCAGGTCGCCCAGCCGCGCCCGCAGCTCGCGGTGCGCCGGGACGGCGGCGGCCATCGGCGCGTCCCCCGGCGGGAACAGCGCCGCGTCGTCGAACAGGCCGGTGAACAGCGCCGTCACGCCGACGGCCCCCGCCCCGACCAGGTCCAGGCGTACTTCCCGTCGTCGACGGCGAGGCCCGCCTCGCCGAGGTCCAGCGGCCGGAAGGTGTCGACCATGACGGCGAGCTCGTCGAAGTACTCCACCCCGAGGGAGCGCTCCACGGCACCGGGCTGCGGGCCGTGGCTGTGCCCGCCGGGGTGCACCGAGATCGAGCCCTTGCCGATGCCCGAGCCCTTGCGGGCCTCGTAGTCGCCGTCGACGTAGAACATGATCTCGTCGCTGTCGACGTTGGAGTGGTAGTAGGGCACCGGCACCGCCAGCGGGTGGTAGTCGACCTTCCGCGGCACGAAGTTGCAGATCACGAAGTTGTTGCCCTCGAAGACCTGGTGCACGGGCGGCGGCTGGTGCACCCGGCCGGTGATCGGCTCGTAGTCGGCGATGTTGAAGGCGTACGGGTAGAGGTGCCCGTCCCAGCCGACGACGTCGAACGGGTGCTCCGGGACGACGTGCACCGTGCCGGCCAGCCCGCCGGGACCGTTGCCGCGGTGCTTGACGTAGACCTCGACGTCGGTGCCCTCGGCCAGCAGCGGCTCGGCCGGCCCGCGCAG
>DASQXT010000193.1:0-7216 GCA_035639575.1 Geodermatophilus sp. | reverse complement strand
CGGGACAGGCCGGGCCGCTGCCAGATGTCGCCCCAGGCCACCCGGGTGATGAAGTCCTGGAAGTCGGCGGTGAACGGCGTCGTGCCGGCCACCGCGCGGTCCACCCAGGCGTCGCCGAGCACCTCGCGCCGGGTGCGCATGCCGGCGTCACGGCGGGCGTCGTCGGTGTCGGGCAGCTCGCTCATGCGTGCCCACCTGCCGCGTCGAGGTGCGCCAGCAGCGCACCGGTGACCTCCAGCGGCTGCTCGAGGTTGGGCAGGTGCGCGCCCGGGCTCACCGACACCAGCGAGGCGCCGGCGATGCCCTCGGCGATGGCCTGCTGGTGCGGCGGCGGCAGCGCGGGGTCCTCGGCGCCCGACACGACCAGCGTCGGGGCGGTGATCCGGCCCAGGTCCTCGCGCAGGTCCACCGCGGCCACCACCTCGCAGCACAGCGCGTAGCCCTCGTCGTCGGCGCCGGCGATCATCGCCTCGAGCCGCGCCACCAGGTCCGGGTGCTCGGCGGCGTACCCCGGCGTCAGCCACCGGCTCACCACCGTCGAGGCCAGCGGCGCGGTCCCGCCCGAGCGGGCCGCCGCGGCCCGGTCCAGGAAACCCTGCGGGTCGGGCTTGGCCGACGTGGCCAGCGCGACGAGCCGGTCCACCCGCGCGGGCTCGCGGGCGGCCAGCCGCAGCGCCGTCATCCCGCCCAGGGACAGCCCGGCCACGTGGGCCCGCTGCACACCGAGCCGGTCCAGCAGCGCGACGACGTCGTCCACCAGGTCGTCGAGCGACCAGGGCCCCGCGGGGGACGGCGAGTCGCCGTGGCCGCGGGTGTCGTAGGCGACCACCCGGTAGCGCTCGGCCAGCGCGGGGACCTGCGGGTCCCACATGCCGCGGGTGGCCCCGAGCGAGTTGGACAGGACGACGACCGGCGCGTCGGCCGGCCCGTCCTCGGTGTAGGCGACCTCGACGGCTGTCACTTCTCCCCTTCCCTCAGCGCGGCGTGCTCGGCGAGCGCGGCGTCCACCTGGGCGCCGGCCTCGCCGACGTCGGGTGTACCGGCCGCGAGCACCGCACGCACGTCGACGTCGGTGCGGGCGGCGACGACCTCGATCAGCGGCCGGCCGCTCTCGCGGGCCTCGCGGACGGCGGCGGCCGCGGCGTCGTGCGCGGCTCCCTTGCCGAGGGTGGGCGCCAGCGCCTCGGCGAGCGCGCCGGCCAGCGGCCCCTCGGCGGCGGCCGCGGCGGTGGCGGCCATGCGGGCGGGGTCCGGGCGCAGCCCCCGCAGGCTCTCGGCCAGCCAGGACGCCGCCGACCCGACGGTGGTCAGCAGCTCGGTGAGCGTCGGCCACTCGCTGTGCCAGGCGCCGGCGGCCCGCTCGTGCTCCTGCTCCATCGCCGACAGCAGCGTGGCCACCAGCCCCGGCGCGCGGCGGGCGCAGGCCCGGGCGGAGATGGCGGCCACGGGGTTGCGCTTGTGCGGCATCGCCGACGACCCGCCCCGCCCCTCGCCCACCTCGGCGACCTCCGCCACCTCGGTCTGGGCGAGCAGCACGACATCGACGGCCACCGTGGCGACCACGCCGGCGGCGGCACCCAGCGCCCCGGCCAGGTCGGCGACCGGCAGCCGGACGGTGAACCACGGGACGGCGGTGCCCGTCAGCTGCAGCTCCTCGGCCAGCGCCGCCCGCAGCGCGACGCCGGCCCCACCGCTGGCGGCCAGCGTGCCGACGGCGCCGCCGTACTGCACGGGCAGCCCGGCGACCACCTCGGCCAGCCGCAGCCGGGCGCCGTCCAGCCCGGCCAGCCAGCCGGCGGCCTTGAGCCCGAAGGTCGTGGGCAGCGCCTGCTGCATGAGCGTGCGGCCGGCCAGGACGTCGTCCCGGTGGGTGCGGGCCAGCCCCGCGACGGTGTCCGCGGCCGCGGCCAGGTCGGCGTCGACCGCCGCGATCGCGTCGCGCGCCATCAGCAGCAGCGCGGTGTCCAGCACGTCCTGGCTGGTGGCCCCGACGTGGACGGCGACGGCGTCGCGCTCGCCGACCGCGTCCTGCAGCACCCGCACCAGCGGCGGCACCGGGTTGCCGGCGTCCGCCGCCCGGGCCACCACGGTCGCCAGGTCCAGCCGCTCGGGGTGCGCGCAGGCGGCGGTGACCGCGTCGGCCGCGGTGGTGGGCACCAGCCCGGTGCGGGCCGCGGCGCGGGCCAGGGCGGCCTCGACCGCGAGCAGCGCCCGGAACCAGGCGTCGTCGGAGACGGCGGCCGCGGCCCCGCCGCGGGCGAAGGTCCCGGAGAGCAGCGTCATACGGCGAAGAACACCGTCTCCCGCTCGCCCTGCAGGTGGATGTCCAGGCGGTAGCCGTCATCGGTCGGCTCCGCGACCAGCGTGCCGCGCTGCTCCTCGGTCAGCCCCCGCAGGACGACGTCCTCGGCGTTGGCCGCGGCCTCGTCGGCGAAGTAGATGCGGGTGACGACGCGGTCGAGCAGGCCGCGGGCGAAGACCGAGACGTCGATGTGCGGCGCCTGCAGGCCGCCCTCGCCGTCGGGCACCCGGCCGGGCTTGAGCGTGAAGACGCCGAACTCCCCCGGCGGGTGGACCGTCGAGGCGCGGGCGTAGCCGCGGAAGCCGGGGTGGGTCGACGGGCCGCGGGGGTCCTCGGGCGACGGGAAGCGGCCGTCCGGGTCGGCCTGCCAGGTCTCCAGCAGGGCGTCGGGGACGACGTCGCCCGCGCCGTCGAGCACGCGGCCGCGGATCCAGATGCCGCCCTCGGTGCCCTCCGCCGCGGCCCAGATGCCGTCCGGCCAGGTCAGACCGATGGCCAGGTAGGGCCCGACGGTCGCGCTCGGGGTGGTGCCCAGCCGGAACGGCTCGGTGAGGAAGCCGCTGCCGCGCTGCCCGGACCGGGGCTGGAACGGGGTGGCCGGGTCCGGCGGGACGTCCAGCGGGTCCACGAACTGCGCTGCTCCCTCGGCTGCCATCACGCCATGCCTCCCGCGCGATTCCGCGCCTCGGTCCGCTCCTCGCTCGTTCCTCGCTGCGATGCTCCCTCGGCTGTCATCACGCCATGCCTCCCGCGCGATTCCGCGCCTCGGTCCGCTCCTCGGTCGCTGTCCCCCGCAAGCGGGAGGTGCCCCCAGCCTGCGGCGATGCTCCCTCGGCTGCCATCACGCCACGTCTCCGTCGTCGTCGGTCTCGAACGGGGTCTGGTCGACGCCGCGCAGCACGATGTCCCACTCGAAGGCCAGCGCCCAGTTGTCCTGCGTGCGCTCGAGGGAGTACCGGCTGACCGCCCGGTGCCGCGCGACGGGGGGGATGGCGTTGAAGATCGGGTCCTGCCCGAACAGCGGGTCGTCCGGGAAGTACATCTGGGTGACCAGCCGCTGGGTGAACGCGCGGCCGAACAGGCTGAAGTGGATGTGCGCCGGCCGCCAGGCGTTGTGGTGGTTGCCCCACGGGTAGGCGCCGGGCTTGACCGTCATGAACTCGTAGCGGCCCAGGCTGTCGGTCACCACGCGGCCCAGCCCGTCGAAGTGCGGGTCCAGCGGCGCCGGCCAGTTGTCCGCGACGTGCCGGTAGCGACCGGCCGCGTTGGCCTGCCACACCTCGACCAGCGCGTCGGGCACCGGGCGGCCGTCGCTGTCGAGCACGCGGCCGTACACGAGGATCCGCTGCCCGATCGCCTCGCCGCCGTTGCGCAGGGTCAGGTCGGCGTCCTGGGGCAGCACCCGGTCCTCGCCGAGGACCGGGCCGGTGACCTCGGTGAGCCGGTGCGGCAGGTCGACCGGGGTGCGCAGCGGTGCGCGCAGCGCGGTGCTCCGGTAGTCGGGGAATCCGACGGGCGTCCGCTTCTCGGCGGGTTCGCGCAGGTAGCGCGGCAGGATCAGCCTGCTCTCCGATGTGGTCCCGGTCATAGCGTGGAAGGTACGGCGCGGCTCTACGCTGCCCAAGCGATCGCTTCCGGTGGTCGGAAGCAGGGAGGTGCGATGGCCGGTCGGAGCAGCACGCCCGGGCGGTCGGTCACCTCCCGCGCCCTCGCCGTCCTCGGTGCCTTCGACACCGGCGCCCCGCGGCTGTCGCTCTCGGAGATCGCCGAGCGTTCCGGCATGCCGCTGACCACCGTGCACCGGCTGCTCGGCGAGCTCACCGACTGGGGCGCGCTGCAGCGGCGTCCCGACGGCCGCTACGAGATCGGCCGCCGGCTGTGGGACCTCGGCCTGCTCGCGCCGGTGCAGCTGGAGCTGCGCCAGGTCGCCGCGCCTTTCCTGCTCGACGTGCACACCGCGACCCGCGACACCGTGCACCTGGCGGTCCGCGAGGGCCGCAGCGCGCTGTACGTCGAGCGGGTCTCCGGCCGCGAGTCGGTGCCCGTGGTCAGCCAGGTGGGCAGCCGGCTGCCGCTGCACGCCACCGGGGTGGGCAAGGTGCTGCTGGCCGCCGCGCCGGACGACGTCGCCGAGGCGGTGCTGCGCACGCCCACCCGCGAGACGCGGCACACCATCGTCGACCCCGGGCGGCTGCGCCGGGAGATCGCCGAGGTGCGCCGCCGCGGGTACGCGCGGACCGCCGAGGAGATGTCGCTGGGCACGCTGTCGGTCGCCGTCCCGGTGCGGGTCGAGCGGCCCGCCGGCCCGGTGGTCGCCGCCGCCCTGGGCATCGTCGTCCCCAGTCACCGGCGGGACCTGCTGCGGCTGGTGCCGGTGCTGGAGGTCGCCGCGCGCGGCATCGGGCGGGAGCTGGCGCGGGCACAGGCCTTCCACTGAGCGGGAGGGTTCGGTTCCCATCCCGGCGTTGCGGCGGTCACACTCGGCCCGTGCGCACCCAAGTGGGGATCATCGGCGCCGGCCCGGCCGGCCTCCTGCTGTCGCGGCTGCTGGCGCTGCAGGGCATCGACTCCGTCGTCCTGGAGAACCGGTCGCGGGACTACGTGGAGGCGCGGATCCGCGCCGGCATCCTCGAGCAGCACACCGTGGACACGCTGACCGCGGCCGGCGTGGGGATGCGGCTGCAGCGCGAGGGCCTGGAGCACTCCGGCATCCACCTGCAGTACCCGGGCGTGCGGCACACGCTGGACTTCCCGGAGCTGTGCGGGCGCACCGTGTGGGTGTACGGGCAGACCGAGGTCACCAAGGACCTCATCAGGGCCCAGCTGGACGGCGGGCCGCCGCTGCTGTTCGAGGTCTCCGACGTCCGGCTCGAGGACGTCGACGGCGACAGCCCGCGGATCCGGTTCACCGACGCGGACGGCGTCCCGCAGGTGCTGGAGTGCGACGCCGTCGCCGGCACCGACGGCTTCCACGGCGTCTCCCGGCCGGTGGTGCAGGAGGCCGGCGGGCGGGTGTGGGAGCGCACCTACCCCTACGCGTGGCTGGGCATCCTGGCCGACGCCGCGCCCGCCACCGACGAGCTGATCTACGCCTGGCACCCCGAGGGCTTCGCGCTGTACTCGATGCGCTCGCCCACGGTGTCGCGGCTGTACCTGCAGGTCGACCCGCAGGAGAAGATCGAGAACTGGTCCGACGAGCGGATCTGGGACGCGCTCGACACCCGGATGGCGCTGGAGGGCTGGTCGGTCAACCGCGGGCCGGTGACGGAGAAGTCGATCCTGCCGATGCGCTCGTTCGTCAGCGCTCCCATGCGCCGCGGCAGGCTCTTCCTCGCCGGGGACGCCGCGCACATCGTCCCGCCGACCGGCGCGAAGGGCCTCAACCTCGCCGTCGCCGACGTCACCCTGCTGGCCCAGGCGCTGGTGCGGCTGCTGCAGGAGAAGGAGACCGACCTGGTCGACTCCTACTCCGACCGCGCCCTGGCCCGCGTCTGGCGGTGCACGCACTTCTCCTGGTGGATGACCTCGATGCTGCACCGCTCCGGCGACGACTTCGACGCCGAGCTGCAGCTGTCCCAGCTGCGCCGGGTCTGCTCCTCGGAGGCCGCCGCGCGGGAGCTCGCCGAGAACTACACCGGCCTCCCGCTCGACCTCTGAGCCGCGCCCGGCCGGCCGGGCGCCGGGAGCGTCGCTCAGGGGTGCCAGCGGACCTCGACGCGGGTCCAGGTGACCTCGATCCCGCCGGGGAACACCTGCGGCACCGCACCGGCACCCATCCGCTGCCGGGCCACCCGGCCGGCCAGCTCGACCGCCTTGGCGGCCGCGGCCGCGGTGAGCGCGACCGCCGACGCGGTGAGCAGCGGCCCGGCGAACGCCACGCGCGCGAGCGCCGGGACCAGCGAGGGCAGCGGCTGCGGCACCAGGCCGGACCCCCCCGGGCCCGGGACCGCGGCCCCGTCCCTGTCGATGATCGCGTCGGGCTCGACCGGCTGCTGATCGGTCATCCTGTCCTCCGTCCACCGGGCTCCGCGGCCCTGGACCGCCCCGTCCATCGTGACGGACGCGGGCACCCCGGCGCGAGGGCGGTGTCCCGGCGGGCGGTCAGCGGCCGGCGTCGAGCAGGGTGAGGACGGCGTCCGCGGTGCCCGGCGCCAGCGGCAGGTGCGGCAGGACGGCGGGCAGCTCCTCGGGCTCGATGCCCTCGGCCAGCAGCGCGGTGAGCACCCGGTCGGCCTGCGCGGGCGGCACCGGCTCGTCGAGGTCGGCGAGCGCGGCCCGGGCCAGGAAGACCGCCCCGGAGGCGGCCGGGTCCTCCCCCGGCGGCGCGGACGGCGGAGCGGTGGCGGCCTCCCGGGTCAGCGCCTCGGCCGCCCGCACCAGCGACAGCGGCAGGCCCTCGGCCTCGAGCTCGAGCAGCGGGACGTCGGCCAGCGCGGCCAGCACCAGGTGCTCGGCCTCGGTGCGCAGCGACGCCTCCCACTCCCCCGCCCGGACCACGCCGACCAGGTCGCGGCCGTCCTCCCCGAGGTCGTCGAGCAGCTCGGCCCACTCCGCCCGCCGGGTGGCCCGCGCCCGCTCGGCGGCCAGCACGCAGGTGGCCAGCACGAACGGCTCGAGCACCTCGCGGTCGAACCGGTCGGCGTAGAGGACCCCGGTGGCGTCCACCGCGTTCAGCACGTCGCGGAAGCTGCCCGGCCGGGCGTCGCCGAGGTCGAGCCGGCCGTCCTCCTCGCCGGACAGCGGCTGCCCGCGGGCGATGCGGTCACCGATGGTCCCGCCGGTCTCACCCAGCCTGCCGCGACGCCGCTCGTGGTGCGGCCGGTCGGACATCCCGACGGTCCACGCGCAGGCCTCGGCGATCAGCGCGGGCAGCCGCTCCCGCAGCACCTCGCGGCTGAGCTGACCCATCCAGTC
>DASQXT010000192.1:0-19961 GCA_035639575.1 Geodermatophilus sp. | reverse complement strand
GCCGTCGGACCGCGGGACGACGGCCATGACCACCACGACGTCGGCGATCGCGCCGTTGGTCGCCCACAACTTCGTGCCGCTGATCCGGTAACCCGTGCCGTCCTCGGTCGGGATCGCGGTCGTGCTCATGCGCGCCGGGTCCGAGCCGACGTCCGGCTCGGTGAGCAGGAACGCCGAGACGTGGTCCCTGGCGAGCTTGGGCAGCCACTCGCGCTTCTGCTCCTCCGAGCCGAACAGACGCAGCGGCTCGGGGAGGCCGATCGACTGGTGCGCGGACAGCAGGGTCGAGATCGACGAGTGCCACGTGCCCGCCATGGCCAGCGCCTTGTTGTAGTGGACCTGGCCCAGCCCCAGCCCGCCGTACTCCTCGGGGATCTTCATGCCGAGGGCACCCAGGTCCGCGAGGCCCTGGACGACGTCTGCGGGGATCTCCGCCTCGCGCTCGATCCGCTGCCGGTCGACGCGCTCGGTGAGGAAGACGCGGAGGCGCTCGAGGAACGCCTCGCCCTTCCTGACCTGGGCCGGGTCGAGCTCGGGCTGGGGGTGGATGAGGTCCAGGCGGAACCTGCCGAGGAAGAGCTCCCTGCCGAACGACGGCCTGGTCCACTCCGTCTCGCGGCCGGCCTCGGCGACCTGCTTCGACTGGTCGTACGTCGGACTCGACGCCATGAGTGAGGATCGCCCGTTCCCGTCCCGCCCGGCAACAGCCGACGGCGCAGCACGGGACCACCGCACGCGAGCGCGTGCAGCCCGCTTCCGCTCGGCCGCTCCAGGCCCTTTCCTGTGCCGGACAGCGCACCGCACCCGTCCGGACGACGAACCGCCACGAGCCGCTGGAGAGGACGACCACATGGACGCATCGCAGGACGGAGCCCCGACCACCGTCGCCCCGAGCGGGTCGGCGCCGGGGTTCCAGGCGCCGACCACACCGGTCGGGGCGCGCTTCGTCGTCCCGTACGCCATCGCCTACTTCGGCCTGTGGATGACCCTGCTGACCCCGACGGTCATCGCGCTGTCCGTCCACCTGGCCACCGTCCTCCCGGAGGGCGAGCGGAGCGGCGCGCTGGCGCTGGTCCTCGGCGTGGCGGGGATCGTCGGCGTCGTCGCGAACCCGCTGGTCGGCAAGCTCAGCGACCGCACCACGTCCCGGCTCGGGATGCGCAAGCCGTGGCTCGTCGCCGGCGTCGTCGTCACGGTCCTGGGGCTGGTGGGAATCGCCTCCTCCACCACGGTCGTGTCCATCCTGCTCGGCTGGTGCGTCGCGACCGTCGGCCTGAACGCGACGATCGCCGCGCTGACCTCCCTGCTGCCCGACCACGTCCCCCACCACCAGCGAGGCAGGGTCTCGGGCCTCCTGGGCATGGGCATCCCCGTCGGCGCGGTGGGCGGCGCCGGCCTGGCGCAGGCGTTCACGACCAGGCCGTTCCTGCTGTTCCTGGCCCCGGCGGTCGTCCTCGTGATCGGCGTCGGGCTGCTGCTGCCGGCCTACACCGACCGCCGGCTGCGCCAGGAGGACGCACGGCAGCTGCCCGGGTTCGGCTGGCGCGAGTTCCTCGGCAGCTACTGGGTGAGCCCGCGCCGGTACCCGGACTTCGGGTGGACCTGGCTGAGCCGGTTCCTGGTCTTCATGGGCGTCTCCACCCTGGTGACGTTCCAGGCGTTCTACCTGATCGACCACCTGGGGGTCCCGCTGGAGCGGGTCGCCACCCTCGTCGCCGTGTCCACCCTGGTCCACTACGCCTTCGTCTTCGCCGCCAGCCCGCTCGGTGGCTGGCTGTCCGACAGGCTGGACCGCCGCAAGGTCTTCATCACCGTCGCGGCCGGCCTGTACGCCGTCGGCCTCGCCGTCATCGCGTTCGCCCAGTCGTTCCCCGTCTTCCTCCTGGGCATGGCCATCACGGGGATCGGCGAGGGGGCGTACCTCGCCGTCGACCTCGCCCTGGTCACCGACGTCCTCCCGAACCCGGACGAGGCCGCGAAGGAGATGGCGGTCTTCAACGTGGCGACCGCGCTCCCCCCGGCGGTGGCACCGGCGGTGGCTCCGCTCTTCCTCGCCATCCCCGTCCTCGCCACGGGGACGGGCGGCAACTACGTGGCGCTGTTCATCGCCGCCGCGCTCTTCGCCGCACTCGGTGCGCTGGCCATCAGGCCGGTCCGATCGGCACGGTGAGCGGCTCGCGCACCGCCGCTCCGTCGGCCCGTACCCGGGACCACGAGAGCCGGGCCTCGTGGTCCCGGTCGGCGGTCAGGCCCGCGCCCCGGCGGTGGCCGGGGCCGCGGCACCCCAGTCGGCCAGCGCCGCCTCCAGTCCGTCCGGCGTGCGGCCGGCCCAGGCGACGTAGCCGTCCGGCCGGACCAGCACCGCAGGGGCGGGACCGGTCACGTCCAGCGGCGTGACGCCGGGCACGGCCGGCGCGGAGCCGGGCGGAGCCACGAGCACGAACCGGCCCCGGCGCAGCGCCTCGTACAGCCGGGTGCCGTCGTCAGCGGTCACGTCGGGAGCTCTGGTGCCGACCAGCGGATGAGCACCGCGCGGGCGGGGGTAGCGGACCCCGATGCCGCTGATCCGGAGCCGGACCTGGCGGCCGATGGCCGGCACGGAGAACAGCGCGGGCAGGACGGCGTCGCGGACCGCACGGGCTGTACCCGAGCGCAGCAGCGCCGCGCGCAGCAGGCCCCCGCTCATCCGGAGCACCGCCCGGCCCACGGGGTGGCGCTCGGCCTGGTAGCTGTCGAGCAGCCGGTCGTCGCCGCGGCCGCGCACGGCGGCTGCCAGCTTCCAGCCCAGGTTCGCGGCGTCCTGCAGGCCGGTGTTCATCCCCAGACCGCCGGCCGGGGAGTGGACGTGCGCGGCGTCGCCGGCGAGGAACACCCGTCCCACCCGGTACCGCGGCGCCTGGCGCTCGTCGCTGTGGAACCGCGACATCCAGCGCGGGTCGTGCATGCCGAAGTCCGTGCCGAACACGTGCCGGGCGACCGCGGCGATCTCCTCGAGGGAGACCGGCGCGTCGTCGGGCAGGTCGCGGCGCCGGTCGCGGGCGATGACGCGGTACCAGCCGTCACCGAAGGCCACGACGAAGCAGAACCCGTACTCCTTGCCGTCGACGACCAGCCGCTCGGCGGGCGGGTCGGTCATCCGCACGTCGGCGAGCATCACGGAACGGACCACCGAGCGACCGGGGAACTCCAGCCCCAGCGAGCTGCGGACGGCGCTGTGGTGGCCGTCCGTGCCGACCAGGTAGGCGGCGCGGAGCGACCGTGGGGTGCCGTCCGCGTCCCGGTAGGCCACGTCCACGTGTCCGGCGTCCTGCTGCACGCCCTGGACGTGCGCACCCCGCAGCACCGTCGCACCGGCCGCCCGGGCCCGCTCCAGGAGCGCCTCCTCGACCTCGTACTGCGGGGTGACGAGGATGAACGGGTACCGGCTCGGCAGCGGCGAGAGGTCGACCGACACGCGCCCGAACAGCCGGAACCGGTCGACCCGGGTACCGGTCGCGAGCAGCCGGTCGGCGACGCCGCGTGCGTCGAACTGCTCCAGCGTGCGGGCGTGCACGACGAAGGCGCGGGTCAGGTTGGACTCCTCCAGGCGCCGCTCCAGGACGGTGACCTCGATCCCCGCGGCGGCGAGGTCGCCGGCGAGCAGCAGTCCGGTCGGCCCGGCACCCACCACGATGACGTCAGGCATGGTCGGCCTCCACGAGGTCGAGTACCGAGCGGGTCCCCGGGTCCGTGACACCGGCCTGCTGCCAGGCTCGGCGGAGCTCGGCGCTGCCGATGTGCTCCCGGGCGGAGGCGAGGTCGTCGAAGTCGAGGAGGACGACGACCTCGTGCGCGTCCTCCCGGTTGCGGAACACGGTCGTTGCACGGCAGCTCGCTGCGGCGCGCGCGGGCCCGAGGCGGTCGAAGACCTCCTTCCAGCGCTCGAAGTCGGTGATCTGCTGGTGCACCAGGACGTGCGGCACGGTCGGCTCCTCCCGGTCGGGGTGCGCGTGCTCAGGGGTTTGCTGCCGGTGCGCCACGGCACGCGGGTGACGCAGGACAGGGTGGGGGCCGGGAGTCGCCGCACGGGCGAGTGGCCTCTCGGCCCCCGTGATGAGGACGGTCATCCGGACCCCCATCGGTCAACACCTGTTGGCAAACGAGCGTAGACCTGTGCGCGCCGTGTGACAACGCTTGTTGGCATATGATCCGCCGATGGCCTTCACCGACCGCTCCCTGCCTGCTCGCGAGGCGATCCTGCACGCGGCCCGGGCACGCTTCGGCGCCGAGGGCTACGACCGGGCGACGGTGCGGGCCATCGCCGCCGACGCCGGCATCGACCCGTCGATGGTGATGCGGTACTTCGGCAGCAAGCGGCAGTTGTTCGCGGTCGCTGCGGAGTTCGACCTGCGCCTGCCCGACCTCGCCGGGACGCCGCGCGCGGAGGTCGGCCACGTGCTCGCCACGCACCTGCTGGCCCGGTGGGAGGACGACGACGCGTTGAAGATCCTGCTGCGGACGGCGGTCACCGACGACGAGGCGGCCGCCCGGATGCGTGCGATCTTCGTCGAGCAGTTGACGCCGACGATCGCCGCGCTCACCGACGACCCGGCCGCCGCGCTCGCTCGCGCCGGGCTCGTCTCCTCCCAGGCCCTCGGCGTGGCACTGACCCGCTACGTCCTGCAGGTACCGCCCATCGTCACCATGACCCCGGCCGAGCTCGTCGAGTGGATCGCACCCACCCTGCAGCGCTACCTCGTCGGCGTGCGCTGACCGATCCGCGCGGCGGCACCGCCGCCCGGGTCCTGCTGCGCACACCTCACGACCCCTCGCCGGCCGGTCGCCGACCCGACGGGCGACCTGCCGCCCGAGGGCCGCCTCACGGTCCGTCGGCGACCGCCGGGCGGGCACCCAGGAGCGCTTGGTCGACGACGCTGATCCGGACGACCCCGGAGCGGGTCTCCACCTCCTGCACGTCGAACGCGGCCAGGCTCTCCCGGATGTCGCGCGCCGCCGCCTGGGCCCGCTCCAGGTGCTGGTGCGTCTCGAACACCGTGATGGTCACCAGCGACTGCTCGCCGGTCTGCACCGCCTGGTAACTCAGGATCCCCGACGGCACGACGGGCGCGGCTGCGTCAGCCGTCTGCCCGTCGCGCGTCAGCTGCCGCGCGAACTGCTGCTGGACCCGCGCCAGCAACTCCTCCATCGATCCACGCATGGAGTAGCGGCGGATCATCACCGCCATGGGCTCGGGCATCCTGTTCCTCCTGTCCGCTCGACACGACGCAACTCGGCATGTGCACCCATCGACCGGGCGGCCCGTGACCCTGCGGTGCACTGCACCCGGTCGGCGGTCCGACGCCCACCGCGCGGAGAGCTCGGGACCGGGCCGCCCGCGGGTCGGGCCGGGGACGTCAGGCACCGCCGGCCCCGAGGTCCGCGAGGTCCATCGCGTGGAAGGCCCGCAGTGCCACGTCGGCACGGTCGATGCCGAACTCGGCGGTGAACCGCAGGGCGTCCCGGATGTCGTCGCTCGGCACCCCGCACGACAGGGCGAGCTGCACGTCGCGACGCAAGGCCTCGGGGGCGACCTGCTGGGCGACGTCAGCGGTCAGGAGGAGCAGGCACCGCTCCCGGGGAGACAGTCGATCCTCCTGCCAGGCGCGACCGGTCCGGGACTCGACGAAGCCGGCGAGCCAGTCGTCCGCCGAGGTCTCCCGCGGGGCGGGGCCGTCCGGTGGCGGCAACTCCGGGAGGGGCCCGGTCCCCGCGTGGTCCGCGTGGGGGTCGTGGTCCGCCAGCCCGAGTACCGACGCCGCCTCGACCGCTCGGGCGAGCGCATCAGCGCTGGCCGGGTAACCGGCGAAGGGGCCCATGAACCTGATCAGCGCCACGATGTCCTCGATGGGCACCTCGTAGGACAGTGCCGCGCGGATGTGCATCTCGTAGGCGAGACCGAGATGGCCCCGACAGATGTCATCGGCGAGGCACTGGAAGAGCTTCTCGCGGATGCTCGTCCCCGGGATCTGATAGGTGGAGGACCCCGTCTCCAGGGCGATGCGCTCGAACCTCAGGTCGAGTTCGGCGAGAGGCTGACTGGGGAGGTCCACCATGATGATCTCCATCCGCGGGATGACCGGTCTCGAGCCGTCACGTCCTCGGGAGGGGAGGCGGCCTCGCCGATCAGCCCTGGCACGCGAGAACGTGCGAGAGCCAGCGAGCTCGGGCTGTCGGCGTGAGCGCCTGGCCGCGCCCGGCGGCTGCGTCCCTCCCGCCGTCCACCTCACCCCTGGTCACGAGGATGGACCGCATCCCCGCCCTGCGTCAACAGACGTTTGCCTACATTCGTTGGCAGCATGCGGCACGCCGCACCCCACCGCCCGTCCGCCGCGTGCAGCGGGACGGCCGACGGACCAGACTGACCGGCCAGGGAACCGTCCAGTGTGGGAGTCGTCGATGATGACCGTGGTGACCACCACCCGGCTGCGGCCGGGCGGGGAGGACGAGTGGGACGCGGCGGTGCGGACCCGGTTCGAGTCCGCACACGACCGGCCGGGCTGGGTCTCGGGACAACTGCTCACCCCGACGGACGAACCCCACACCCGGGTCATCGTCGGCACCTGGCAGAGCCGGGACGACTGGGAGGCCTGGCACCACGACCCGGCGTTCCTCGAACAGCGGTCGACGCTCGAGCGGCTCGAGGAGCAGAGCCGGACGGAGTGGTATGAGGTCGTCGCGGACGCACGTCACCGCTGACCCGCCCGGTCCGTCCGGCCCCCGGAACGCCTCCTGCCCGGGGGCAGCGCCGGCGACCACTCACCGCCCGGGTGAGGCGAACTGGCCGGGCTCGTAGGACCCGGCCGGCGTGCCCGCGATCACGTTCAGGCGGTTCCACGCGTTGATCAGGGCGATCTCGGCGATCAGGGCCGCCAGCTGCTCGTCGTCGAAGTGCTTGCGCGCGGCCTGCCAGACCTCGTCGCCGACGCCGGTGGCGGCGTCGGCGATGCGGGTGCCCTCCTCGGTGAGGGCGAGGGCGGCACGCTCGGCCTCGGTGAAGACCGCGGCGTCCCGCCACGCGGCGACCAGGTTGAGCCGCTGCTGGGTCTCCCCCGCGGCCAGCGCGTCCTTGGTGTGCATGTCGGTGCAGAAGCCGCAGCCGTTGATCTGGCTGGCGCGGATCCGCACCAGTTCCTGGACGGTCTCCGGGAGCGGGGACCCGGCGACGACCTGTCCCGCCGCGATGAGCCTGCGGGTGAACTGCGTGGCGAGCCCGGAGCGGTGCAGGTCCAGACGGGTGTCCATGGTGTCGTCCTTCCTCCTCTACCTGTCTGCGGTCAGGGAGCGCAGACCGTGGAACTTGTGCGGGTTGCGCACCGAGTCGATGGTGGTGATGCGTCCGCCGCGGATACCGAGGGCCAGGACCGAGCTGAGCCGTCCCTGCTCGAAGACCAGCACGGCCGGACTGCCGTTGACCGCGCTCGGCCGCATGGTCAGGCCCGGCCTGCTGGCACCGATCCCGGCCAGGAACTCCGCGATCGCCCGCGCACCGTGGACCGGCCTCGGGAGGGCCCGTGCCACGCCGCCGCCGTCGGAGGTCAGGACGGCGTCGGGGTCGAGCAGACCCAGCAGCCCCTCGATGTCGCCCGAGGCGGTCGCGCGGCTGAAGGCCGCGACGACCTCGCGGTGGACCGCCGGGTCGACGTCGAAACGCGGCTGCCGCGCCTCGACGTGCTCCCGGGCGCGGGAGGCGAGCTTGCGACAGGCGGCCGGTGCTCGGCCCAGGGCTCGGCCGACCTCGTCGAAGGACAGCCCGAACACGTCGTGGAGCACGAACGCGGCCCGCTCCGCCGGACTCAGCGTCTCCAGGACCACCAGCATCGCCCACGACAGCGAGTCGGCGAGGCTGACCGAGTCGGCCGGGTCCGGAGCGGTCTCGACCGGCTCGGGCAGCCACGACCCGACGTACGCCTCGCGGCGGGACCGGGCCGAACGGAGCACGTCGAGCGCGATCCGCGAGGTCGTGGTGACCAGCCAGCCGGGGACGTCGCGGATGGCCGCCAGGTCGCTGCGCTGGAGTCGGATCCAGGCCTCCTGGACGGCGTCCTCGGCCTCGGCCAGCGTGCCGAGCAGACCGTACGCGACGCCGACGAGGCGAGGGCGCAGCTGCTCGAACACCACCGCGGCCTCCTCGGCCGACCGGCTCGTGCCTGGCTCCTCCATGCCATGAGGACGACGCGGGGCGCCGGTGTGTGACATCGGAGCCCGGGACGTCGACGGCGGCCGGCTCCCCGGGACACCCGGCGGTGGATCGCTCCTGGCCGGCGCTCCGGGCAGCGAGGGCACCGCCGGGCCACTGCTGGGATCATCGGTGGGGTGTGCACGGTGGTCGTCCGGTGGGCCGAGGGAGCGCCTCCGGCCATCCTCGCCCTGCGCGACGAGCTGACCAGCCGCGCGTTCGACGTCCCGGGCACCTGGTGGCCGGAGTTCCCCGACGTCGTCGGCGGCCGGGACCGCACGGCCGGGGGGACGTGGTGCGCCACCCGGGTCCCCACCGGCGTCACCGCACTGGTGCTCAACCGGCCGCACAAGCGCGACGCCGACCCGGGGGCGCCCAGCCGCGGGGTCCTGCCGCTGCTCGGCGCCGTGCACGAGGAGGACTGGGCCGAGCACGTCCGGCTCGACGGCATGGCCAGCTTCCTGCTGGTGCTGGCCGCGCCGGACCGGCTGGTCACCTGGGACTTCGACGGCGCGCAGCTCACCACGACACGGCACCCCGCGGGCACGTGGATGGTCACGTCCGGCGGCCCGGAGGACCTCAAGGCCGACCGTTTCCTCCCCGCGTTCCGCTCGGCCGAGTTCCCCGACGGGTGGCGGCGGCTCACGGCGAAGGAGCCGCCGCAGGACGACCCCGGTGCGCTGGTGGTGCGCCACGAGCGGGACGGGCTGGTCTACGCCACCGTCTTCGGCCAGCTCATCGAGGCCGCACCCGGACGGCTGCACCTGGAGCACAGCCGGCGACCGTGGACCGGCGAGTCCTGGGAGACCCTGGACGTGGGCTGACGGGGGGACCCGTACTGCGGCCGCGGAGCGGTCGAGCGGCGAGCCGGACCGAGAGGTCTTGCGCTGGACCGGCCGGCGGCAGAAGCTTGCCATGAGTCAAGTGTCTTCGACGAACACGAGAGCGAAGGCGGGGTCTGCGGCCCGAGCCGGACCCGGAGGCCCCGAGGACGGAGCAGAGGTGGGCCAGGCGCCGGGTCGTCGTCGCCGAGCACCGCGAGCACACCGCCGGCGCCGCGCAGGTGGCCGGCAGGGGAGCACGCGACGCCGGCGGGTACGGGGACGGCCTGTCGGTCGGCACGCGGCGCGTCCACGCCCGCATCGCGCACGGCTCGGCTCCCTCGTGCACGCCCCGGGACGTGGCGCCGTCGACCCCACCGCTGCCTCGGGACCCCGCGGGGCGCCCGACTCGTCTCCCGCGCTCACGGCCGCCCACCGGTCGGGCCACCGGGCCCACCGGATCCGGGTGCGCGACGTGCGCGGCGCCGTGCCGGATGGGCCCTGAGCCCGCCGCGCGGCGTCCCGGCCGGGCGCCGCGGCGAGACTCCCCCATCCACCTGCCGTCCTGTCGACGGCACCCCTCACTCGGAGCACGGCATGACACAGATGAGGACGCCCCGGCGTCCCGACGCCATCGACGGGGCCTTGGACCTCGATCGGGACTTCTGGCGCGAGCACAGTCAGATCACGCTGCAACCGGTGGCCGCCCCGTCCATCCTCGGCCTGTACGGGTTCGCCGGCGCGACGTTCATGGTCGCGACGAACCTGGCCGGCTGGTGGGGCGACCAGTCGTCGGCGCTGTACCTGTTCCCCTTCGCCGCCCTCTTCGGCGGCATGGCGCAGTTCCTGGCGGGCATGTGGGCGTACCGGGCCCGCGACGGACTGGCGACCGCCATGCACGGCACCTGGGGAGCGTTCTGGCTCGGCTACGGCCTGCTCTTCCTGCTGGTCGCCACCGGCGCGCTCACCCTGCCGACCGGCGCGTTCGTCGCGCTCGGCTACTGGTTCATCGTGCTGGCCGCCGTCACGTGGGCAGGAGCGGCAGCCGCGGTGTACGCGAGCATCGCCCTCACCGCGGTGCTGACCCTGCTCGCGGCCGGATCGACGTTCGCCGCCATCGGGTACGGACTCGGTGCGTCGTGGGCGTTGACGACCGCCGGCTGGCTGTTCATCTGCTCGGCGGTCGTCGCCTGGTACGTGGCGACGGCGATGGTGTTCGAGAGCGTGCGCGGCACGTCGGTCCTCCCCGTCGGGAAGCGGGAGGCCGTCGACGCGCCGGCCTCGGGGCTCATCGAGTTCCACCCCGGTGAGCCGGGCATCAGGCACGGCCAGTAGGCACCCGGGGATCCGGCAGCTCGTCGGCTCGCGAGTGGTCGACGAGCGCGTCGTACCGGCTCCGGTCGTCGGGCGCCCCGTCCGACGGCCGGAGCCCGGCGACCCGGCGCGGGACGGCGTCCCGCGCCGGGTCGCCGGGCTCCGTCAGGACGTCCCGCCGCGCTCGGTCCCGACCCGCGACATGACCGCGGTGTACGCGGCGGTGACGGCCGTGGAGAGGGTCGGCTCGAGCACCGGCGCGAAGAACGGCGAGTGGTTGGTGGGCACCGGCGCGTCGCCGTCGACCACCTCGTCCGGCATCCCGCCGAAGAACCAGTACACGCCGGGCACGCCGATCGCGCCCGGCAGGTGCCCGAAGTCCTCGCTGCCCATCTTCGGCGGCGTGTCGCGGACCCGCTCCGGACCGAGCGCCGCGGCGAGCACCGCGCTGAGCTGCTCCGTCGCGTCCGGGTCGTTGTACAGCAGCGGGAAGGTGTACAGCTCCTCGATCTCCGGCTCCGGGGCGCCCGAGGCCGCGGCCTCGGCGGCGATGACGCGCCGCAGCGCGGTCAGCACCCGCTCGCGCACCCCGGGGTCGAGGCTGCGGACGTTGAGGGTGAACACCGCGGTCGCCGGGATGACGTTCTCCTTGAGCCCGGCGTGGAAGCTGCCGACCGTCACCACCGCCGACTCCAGCGGGGGCACCTCCCGCGCCACGATGCTCTGGATCCGCACGACCACGTGGCAGGCGAGGACGACGGGGTCGATGGTGTCCTCCGGTCGCGAGCCGTGACCACCGCGGCCGTGCACGGTCACCCGCCAGCTGTCGGCCATCGCCATCGCCGGGCCCGTGGAGACGTACACCTCACCGGCCCGGCCCGGCCAGACGTGCTGGCCGAAGACGACCTCCGGGTGGGGTGCGCGGTCCCACAGCCCGTCCGCCACCATGGCCGCCGCCCCCTCGCTCGTCTCCTCGCCGGGCTGGAAGAGGAGGACCACGGTCCCGGACCAGGCGTCGCGGCTGCCCGCCAGCAGGGTGGCGGCGCCGATCGCGCCGGTGATGTGGGTGTCGTGGCCGCAGGCGTGCATGACCGGCACCTCGGTGCCGTCCGGCAACCGGCCCCGGGCGGTGCTCGCGTAGTCCAGTCCGGTGTCCTCCGCCACGGGCAGGGCGTCGGTGTCGGCGCGGAGGCCGACGACCGGCCCGTCGCCGTTGCGGAGGACGGCGACCACGCCGGTGCCGCCGCACGAGGAGGTCTCGAAGCCGAGGGCCGACATCCGCTCGGTGATCAGCGCGGCGGTCCGGTGCTCCTGCATGGACAGCTCGGGTGCGGCGTGGAGCTGCCGGTACAGCGAGTGCAGTTCGTCCCGCAACTCCGGCGACACCAGGGTCCCGCCCGCCACCGACGTCATCCGGCGATCCTCCCCGGGCCGGCCGCCGGCGTCCATCCGCGCGGTGCGGGCGGTGGCCGCGCCGGTCGGTGGCGGAGGCGACTCGCCTGGTCGTCCCGGTGATTGCGGCGCGATCCGGGGTAGAGCAGCCGGGGACGGGACGCCGAGCGCTCGGCCGATGTGGCCGGGAGAGGAGGACGGGATGACCGCCAGCACGGGTGACCAGGACGTCGTCGACCTGTTGACGACCGACCACCACGAGGTCCTCGCCCTCGTGGCCCAGATCCCGACCGCCGATCAGGCACGACGCCGGGACCTGACCGACACGGTCATCGCCGAGCTCATGCGCCACTCGGTGGCCGAGGAGATGTACGTCTACCCGGCCATGCGCGAGCACCTGACTGACGGGGACAGCAAGGTCCAGCACGACATCCAGGAGCACCAGCAGCTCGAGGAGGTCATGAAGGAGCTCGAGGGCCTCGATGCCGGGGACGCTCGGTTCCTCGAGGCGCTCGGCCGCCTGGAGGCGGTGCTGCGCGACCACGTCTCCGACGAGGAGAACGAACACTTCCCCGAGCTCCGTGCCCAGCTCCCCCGCGAGCAGCTGGTCGAGCTGGGCCGGAAGGTGGAGGCCGCGAAGAAGGCGGCCCCGACCCGTCCGCACCCCGCGGCCCCGCACAGCGAGCTGTTCCACAAGCTCGTCGGGCCGGGCGTCGGCATGGTCGACCGGCTCCGGGACAAGTTGACCGGTCGGAAGAACAAGGCCTGACCGGCACAGCACCGCCGCCGGGTCGCACCCGTGTGGGGAGCCTCCCGCGGCCGGGACACCCCGGCCGCGGGAGCTCCGGCCCCGGCTACGCCCGCTCGCTCCCGGGCGCGCCCTCCACGTCGGCGCGCCGCGGCGGACCGGTCGGCCGCGCGCTCCGCTCGGGCGGAACGGCGGACATCGTGGTGATCCAGTCGTCGATCGTCTCCCACCACCGGTAGAGCCAGTCGGTCAGCTGCGTCTCGTCCCGCGGCACCTCTGCGGCCGGGACGAACCACCAGCGCAGGTGCAGGGTCTTGTCCATGGGCAGGCTCCGCCACAGGTCGCGGACCGTGCTCAGGTGTTCCAGCCCCGTGTGCGCGACGAGGACGACGTCGGCGTGCGGGGCCGCGCCCAGCGCCGCGACGACGCCGCCGGGATGCGGCGGCAGCAGGTGCCGCATCGCCTCGGCCCGGCGTACCGCCGACGCCAGGCCCCGGTCGCGCAGCCGCTGGAGAGCCCGGACCTTGCGCCGCGGGGTGTAGTTGGCGCCCTCGGGGAAGATCAGCAGTGCGTCCTCCTCCCCCAGGTCGCGGGCGAGGTCGGCGATCGCCTCCTCCGAGCTGTACCCCACCGCAGGGTCCGAGGAGACGAAGTGGTTGGGCAGCCGGTTGAGGTACACGTCGATCAACGGGTCGAGCTGCAGCACGTCCTTGAGCACGATCCGCGGCTGGCGCAGGTGGTCGCGGTTCATCAGCGTGTGCACCAGCAGGAACGAGTCGCCCGGACCGGCGTGCCGGGAGAGCACGACCATGGCGTTGGTCGAGCCGGGCACCCCGTCGTCCAGCGGCGACCAGGACTCGCCGTCGGTGACCAGCCGCAGGGCGAACAACCGCTGCGCCGCCCGCATCAGGGTGTCGAGCAGCAGGCGCAGCACGGTGTAGTGCGCCGTCCGGAACGCCGGGGTGCGGACCCGGCGGCCGAAACCGCTGGCCACCCACAGCACCGCGGCGGCGACGAGCCCGGCGACCTCGAGCCCGAGGTACACCAGGCCGAAGCACAGCAGCCGCAGCGCGCGCAGCCGGCCGGGCAGGAACACCGAGGCGAGCACCGCCACCACCACGAGCACGGGCAGCAGGAGCACGACAGCCACCAGCGCACCGATCAGGAGGGGACCGGTGACCCGTCGGACGCGGCGTGGTGGCAGCACCTCAGGCCGCTCCGTCCTGGGACGTGCCGCTGCGGTGCAGGTGGTCGCGGGTCGCGACGTAGGCCTGGTCGATGCGGGCGGAGACGCCGGAGAAGTCGCGGTAGCGCAGGTTGCCGGCGCCGGGCGGGGCCGGGTCCCCCGCGGGCAGCACGTGCACCGCGACACCCGGCGGCAGCGCGGCCAGGTCCGCGGCGAACCGGTGCCGGCGGGCGATCTCGAAGGCCACCGTGGCGACCTCCCACGGCCGGGCCGGCGGGCGCAGCGGTCGGTCTATGCGCCCGACGTGCAGCACGTAGACCGTGTCGGCACCGAGCGCGACCGCCCGGCCCACCGGGATGCTGTGCACCAGTCCTCCGTCCAGGTAGTGCTCGCCGTCGACCTCCACCGGCGGCAGCAGCCCGGGGACGGCGCAGGAGGCGAGCACCGCGTCGACCAGGTCGCCGTCGGTGAACCAGTGCTCGGCGGCCCGCTCGATGCTGGCCGCGACGCACTGGAACGGCACGCGCAGCCCGGCGAAGGTCCGCACCGGCAGCGAGGCCTCGAGCAGGTCCCGCAGCGGCTCGCGCGGGTGCAGGTGCGTGCGGGTGCGCACCAGCGTGCCCACCCGGCCCAGGACCGACCCGGCGAACACCCGCCGGGAGGCCAGCTCCTCCCAGACGCCGCGCAGCCGGTCCACCGCGCCCCGGGTCGGGTCAGCAGCAACCAGCGCGCCGTTGACCGCGCCCACCGACGTGCCCACGACCAGGTCGGGGCGCACGCCGTGCTCGAGCAGCGCCTGCAGCATGCCCACCTCGGCCGCGCCGAGCACTCCCCCGCCACCGAGGACGAATGCCGTGCCGCCCCGCCCGGCAGGCACCCGTGGCGAGGCCATGGCCGCATCGTGCCACCGACGGCAGGACCGGAGCAGCTCGGCGCCCGGGCCTTGTCGCGGCCGGCGAGGCTCGGCAGACTCCGGCCCCTCGACGTGCCCAGAGGACGGAGGGCGGACGACGATGTCCGACGACCTGGCCTACGCCACCGCCACCGAGCTGGCTGCCCGCATCCGGCGCCGTGACCTCTCCCCCGTCGAGGTCGTCGACGCCGTCATCGCCCGCATCGAGGCGCGGAACCCCAGCCTGAACGCACTCGTCTTCACCGCGTTCGACGAGGCCCGCGAGCAGGCGCGGAGGGCCGAGCGGGCGGTGACGTCCGGCGCGGCGCTCGGCCCCCTGCACGGCGTCCCGACCGCGATCAAGGACCTGTTCGACTTCAAGCCCGGATGGCCGGCGACGTTCGGCGGGATACGCGCGCTGAGGGACTTCAGCGTCCCCGCCCACTGCACGTACGCGGAGCGGATGGAGGCCGCGGGCGCCGTGCTCGTCGGCAAGACCAACAGCCCCGTCATGGGCTTCCGCGGCACCTGCGACAACTACCTGTTCGGCCCGTCCCGCAACCCCTTCGACACCACCAAGAACACCGGTGGCTCCTCCGGCGGCAGCGCGGCCGCCGTCGCGGACGGCCTGCTGCCCCTGGCCGAGGGCACCGACGGCGGCGGCTCGATCCGCATCCCCGCCTCCTGGTGCGGGCTGTACGGCTACAAGGCCTCCTTCGGCCGCGTGCCCGCCACGGCGCGGCCGAACGCCTTCGGCTCGCTCAACCCGTTCCTGTTCGAGGGCGCGTTGACGCGCACCGTGGACGACGCCGCCCTCGCCCTCGACGTGCTCGCCGGCTACGACGACCGGGATCCCTTCGCCCTCGACGACCCCGCCTCCTTCGCGGGCGCCACGCGCCGGTCGATCAGCGGCCGGCGGATCGCCTACAGCCCCGACTTCGGCGTCTACCCGGTCGACCGCCGGGTCGCCGCCGTCGTGGAGCGGGCGGTGCGCGCGTTCGAGGAGGCGGGCGCCGTCGTCGAGCAGGTCGACCTCACCCTCGACCACGACCAGCGCGAGCTGAGCGACCTGTGGTGCCGCCTGATCGTGCCGCTCAACATCGAGGGCCTCGAGGGTGTCAAGGCGCAGGGCATCGACCTGCTCGGCGACCACCGCGACGACTTCCCCCCGGAGTACCTGCGCTGGATCGACGAGGGCTACCGGCTGAGTGCGCTGGACGTGCTCAGCGACCAGCGGATGCGCACCTCCGTGTACGACCGGATCCAACAGGTGCTGCGCTCCCACGACCTCCTGGTCACCCCGACCCTCGCGGCCCTGCCCGTGGACAACGCCGACGACGGCAACACGGTCGGCCCGAGGAGCATCGAGGGCGTCGACGTCGACCCGCTCATCGGCTGGTGTCTGACCTACGTCGTCAACTTCTCCGGCCATCCGGCCGCCTCGGTCCCCGCCGGGGACGTCGACGGCCTGCCGGTCGGCATGCAGCTGATCGGCCGCCGCTACGGGGACGCCGACGTGCTCGCCGCGAGCGCGACCTTCGAACGCCTGCGTCCCTGGCACGACTCCTACGCCCGCTGCGCCGACCGCCCGCTCGCGTGACCCGCCGCGCCGCAGCGCCTGGTGACAGCCCGGTCGTGTGGCGGCGGGAGTGCCCCCGGGTCCGCCCCGGGGGAACCGGCTGTGGCACCGCGACCCGGTGGGCGCCCCGCCCGCGAGGCCCTGGTGACCGCTCCTGCCGCGTGGTGGGATGGCCGGACCGGAGGAACCGTGCTCGTGCACCGGGACCCCTGCACGAGCGCACCGGCCCTCGGTCGGTGCAGCCGTCAGGAGCGGAGGCCGTCATGACCAACGGAGCAAGCGGTGCACCACGGGTGTCGGTCTGCCTGGGCTTCGACTTCGACGCGATCTCGTTGTGGATCGGGTCGATGGGGTCCACCAGCCCGAGCATGATGTCCCGGGGCGAGTTCGGCGCGGCGGCGATCCCCCGCATCCTCGACCTGCTGGAGCGCTACGGCGTGCGGGCGACGTTCTGCATCCCCGGGCACAGCGTCTACGCCTATCCCGACCTCGTCCGCCGCATCCACGACAGCGGCCACGAGCTGGGGCACCACGGCTGGGTCCACGAGAACCCGCAGAAGTTCGACCGGGACGGGGAGCGGCGCAACCTCGAGCGCGGGTTCGAGGCGTTCGACAAGGTGGTCGGCGTCCGCCCCCGGGGCTACCGCTCCCCCGCCTGGGACTTCAGCGAGAACACCATCGACCTGCTGCTCGAGTTCGGTTTCGAGTACGACTCCAGCTGCATGGGCAACGACGTCCACCCGTACTACCTGCGGCAGGGCGACAAGGCGTCGCCGACGGAGCCGTACGTCTTCGGTGAACCGGTGGAGCTGGTCGAGGTCCCGGTCACCTGGGGCCTGGACGACTTCCCGCCCTTCGAGTTCGTGTGGGGCAGCAACTCCGGGCTCACCAGCCCCTCGGACATCGAGGAGATCTGGCGCGGCGACTTCGACTACGCCTACCGGCACGCCGGCCTCGACGGCGAGGGCGCGGTGTACGCGCTGACGATGCACCCGCAGGTGATCGGCCGGGGGCACCGCATGCTCATGCTCGAGCGGCTCCTGCAGCACGTGTCCGGCCACGACGGCGTCGTGTTCGAGACGATCAGCGAGTTCGTGGACAGGTGGAAGGCCGCGAACCCGCTCGACCGCTGGAGGACCGAGCACCCCGAGTACGCCGAGTCCGGACTGCGCGGCGCCTCCTGACGGCGCGGCAAGTACGGCAACCCGTCGTCGGAGGGACGGCCGGCGTGACCGCTGACGAGGAGTACGAACTGCCCGGCCTCCAGGGGCCGGCCGAGATCCTCATCGACCGCTGGGGCGTTCCGCACATGTACGCCTCGACCCTGTACGACGTCTTCCGCGTGCAGGGGTTCAACGCCGCGCGCGACCGGTTGTGGCAGCTGGACTTCTGGCGCCGCCGGGGGCTCGGACTGCTGGCGGAGGTGTTCGGCCCGTCGATGGTGGAGCGCGACCGCGCCGCCCGGCTGTTCCACTACCGCGGGGACATGCACCCGGAGTGGCTGTCGTACGGCTCGGACACCAAGCGGGTGGCGAGCGCGTTCGTCGACGGCGTCAACGCCTACGTCCGCCTGGCCCTGCGGGACCGGGAGCTGCTGCCGCTGGAGTTCCGCGAGCTGGGCTACGAACCGGCGCTGTGGGCGCCGGAGGACTTCGCCCGCATCCGCTCCAACGGGCTCTACTACAACCTCGACTCCGAGGTGGCCCGCGCGCTGGTCCTGCGCGACCACGACCCACGGGTCGAGGACCTGCGCCGGCGCCGCGAGCCGCCCGTCGACCTGGTGGTCCCCGAGGGGCTGGACCTGTCGCTCATCCCGGACGACGTCCAGCGGGTCTACCGCCTGGCGATCGACCCGCCCGACCTCACCGCGGTCCGGGAGGCGGTGGGGCAGGGCAGCAACAACTGGGTGCTGGCCCCGCACCGGACGACGACCGGGCGACCGCTGCTGGCCAACGACCCCCACCGGGCGCTGTCGGTCCCCTCGCTGCGCTACGTGGCGCACCTGTCGGCGCCCGGCCTGGACGTGATCGGCGCCGGCGAGCCCGCCCTGCCGGGCATCTCGATCGGTCACAACGGACGCATCGCGTTCGGCCTGACGATCTTCTCCATCGACCAGGAGGACCTGTACGTCTACCGGACCAACCCGGAGAACCCGCTGGAGTACCGCTACCAGGACCGCTGGGAGCCGATGCGGGTCGTCCGGGAGACGGTGAGGGTCAAGGGCGGTGAGGACGTCGAGGTCGAGCTGCGGTACACCCGGCACGGCCCGGTCATCCACGAGGACGCCGAGCGCTCCACCGCGTTCGCCGTCCGGGCGGCCTGGCTGGAGCCGGGGACGGCGCCCTACCTCGGGAGCATGGACTACATGCGGGCGGCGAACTGGGACGAGTTCCTCGCCGCGATGAACCGCTGGGGCACACCGCCGGAGAACCAGCTGTTCGCGGACCCGGCCGGGAACATCGGCTGGAAACCGGCCGGGCTCACCCCGATCCGGCCCAACTGGAACGGCACGCTGCCGGTGCCCGGTGACGGGCGCTACGAGTGGGCCGGCTTCCGCGACATGGACGAGCTGCCGGTCGCGAGCAACCCGCCACGGGGCTGGCTGGCCACCGCGAACGAGATGAACCTGCCCGAGGACCACCCGGCGCACGACGCGGCGATCTCGTTCGACTGGTACGCCTCGTCGAGAGCCGAGCGGCTCGCCGAGGTCTTCGAGGGCGACCGGCGGTTCTCCGCGGAGGACTGCGTGCGGCTGCAGTCGGACTTCGTCAGCCTCCCGGCCCGCCGGATCCTGCGGCGGCTGGCCTCGGTGACGGCCGGCGACGACACCACGGAGGAGGCGCTGCGGCTGCTCACGACCTGGGACGGCGACCTCGCCCCGGAGTCGGCCGCGGGCGCGCTGTTCGAGGTCTGGTACCGGCGCCACCTGCGGCCTGCCCTGCTGCGTGCGGCGGTGGCCCGGCTGGTGCCGGCCGATCAGGTGGACACCGTCGTCGGGCAGCTGACACCCGAGGAGAGCCTCCTGGCCGATCCCCGCACGGACCTGGCGGTGCTCGAGCACCCGGCCGACTGGCTGGGTGAGGACGGCGAGGCGGCGGTCGACGAGATCCTGCGGTCGACGCTGGCCCCGGCCGTCGCCGAGGTGGAGCAGCTGCTCGGCCCGGACCGCGGGACCTGGGCGTGGGGACGGCTGCACGTCTCGCGCCTCACGCACCCGCTGGCCCCGTTGTTCAGCGAGGACACCCGGGCGCGCCTCGCGGTCGGCCCTGCGCCGCGCGGCGGGAGCGGCGACACGGTCGGCAACACGGGCTACCTCGCCGACACGTTCGTCCAGGCCGGCGGATCGACCTTCCGCATCGTCGTGGACGTCGGCGACTGGGACGGCTCGCTGGTCATGAACAGCCCGGGACAGTCGGGCGACCCGGACAGCCCGCACTACTCCGACCTGTTCGAGGCCTGGAGTCGCGGGGAGGCCTTCCCGCTCTGCTACAGCCGTGCGCGGGTCGAGGCGGTGACCGAGCGATGGATCCGTCTGCGCCCGACCGGGAGGACCAGCGAGCCGGAGAGCTGAGCCCCCGGGGTCGCGGCGCCCGGGGGGAACCGCTCCCGGGACGGCAGCCGACCGGCCCGGCCGTGCTCACGCACTCAGTCGTCCCGGTCGTCGTCGCCCCAGTGGTGGTCCCAGTGGTGGTGGTGGTACCAGCCCTCGTGCGAGCCGCCGTCCCCGCCACCGCCGTCCCCGCTGTCGGACAGCGCCACCCCGCTCAGGGCGCCGACGAGGACGAGGAAGACGGCGGCGACGAGGAGCACGACC
>DASQXT010000191.1:0-2604 GCA_035639575.1 Geodermatophilus sp. | reverse complement strand
AGAGGTGGGCCAGGCGAAGCAGGCCGGCCTCGGCGGCGCCGGCACCGGGCGGGGCGACGAGCACCGTCCCGGCGGTGACGGCCGCGACGGCCAGCACGCGGGTCCAGCGGTCCACGGTTCCTCCAGCGGGTGCGCGAGCGGTTCGGCGTCCAGTCGGGCGCCCGTCGCGACGCCTGTCCGACCGAGAGTGACGGCGAGACCTCGGATCCCCCGTCCGTCGGGGTCGGAGGCGTGACGGGAGGACAGCAGGACGCCGTCCCCGGCGACCGTGACGGCGTCGGGGCGGACGGCGGCCCGCGGGCGGTGGTGCGCTGCCTGGCTACCGAGGAGGGGTCGGGGTCAGCGCCGGCCGGGCGTGACGCTCTGGCTGCCGGTGTCGGCGTCGTCGGGCGTGACGGCCGGCTGCACCAGCGTGGGCGGGTCGACCCGCGGCGGCGCGGAGGCGGCCGTGCTCCCGGTCGGGACCGGGCGCAGCTGCTGCGTCGTCTGCGAGTCCGGGTTGACCTGCTCGGTGGGGGTGTCGGCCGTCGCCGGGGTGACGGCCGGCTGCGTCGGCGGCGCCGGCGGCCGGGTGGGCTGCCGGGCCGCGGCGGCCTCGCCGTTGCCCGCCGGCGGCTCGACCGGCCGCTGCGCCGGCTGGGGCCCCGTGGTGGGCCGCACCACCGGCTGGTGGGCCGTGACCGGACCGACCGGCTGCGGCTGCCGCTGCTCCTCGGGAGCCGACCCGGGCTGGGCCTGCGGGACCCGCGGGGTCGGCCGCGGGCGGGCCAGCGCGGGCGGCCGGGGGCCGGCCTGCGGCTCGGGACGCCGGTCGCCGAGGTCGGGCAGGCGCTCGAGCAGCGAACGCGCCTCGAGCAGCCGGCCGGTGAGCTCGTCGCGCACCGCACGGATGGCGCCCGCGGCGGCCTCGGCCTCGCTGACCAGCCGGGCGGCGTGCTCCTCGGCCGCGGCGACCCGCTGGCGGGCGGCCTCGGCGGAGGTGCGGTCGCGCTCCTCGTCCTGCCGGGCGGCCTCCTGGCGGCGCGCCCGCTGGGCGATCTCGAAGTCCTCCTCGACCTTGGCCCGCCGGGCCTGCGACTCGGCGTCGAGCCGGGCGACCTTCTCCTGGGCCTTGGCGACCAGCTCGTCGGCGCGGATCTGCGCCTTGCTGGCGATCTGCTCGGCGTTCTGCCGGGCCTCGGCGATCATCCGGTCGACCTCCGCCTGGCCGGCGGCGTGCCGCTCGTGCATCGCCCGCTCCTCGGCGGCGGTGTGCTCCCGCAGCGCCTGGGCCTCCTCCTCGGCCGAGCGCCGGATCTCCGCGGCCTCCTCCTCGGCCAGCCGCAGCATGTGCTGGATGCGCTCGCTGATGTTCTCGAAGGTGGCCGGACCGGAGGACGCGGCCTTGCGCCGCAGCTGGTCGATCTCCCCGTGCAGCGCCGAGAGCTGGCCGGCCAGGTCGGCCGAGCGGCTCATCGCCGCGTCGCGGTCGGCCATCGCGACCTGGATGTCGGCCTCGAGGCGCTCGATCGTCTCGGCCACCTGGTGCCGGTCGTAGCCCCGGAGCACCACGTCGAACGAGTGCTGGGCCTCACGCATCGGCAGCATGTCGCGGCGCGGATCGGTCATGCGGTCATCCTCGCAGAGTCGGCGGAGGAGCCCGGCGTGTCGCCAGACCCCTCCCTGCAGGGTGCCAGCACCGCACGCGGCCGCGCCACGTGCCGGCACCCCGCGGGCCCTGTCGCCGGCTCGGTGAGGTGCTGGAGCGGCCACCCTCCAGGGGCCCGCGCCGAGCTTGCGAGGCGTGGGGAGGAGGGTGGTCCTTCTTCAGACGCCCCGGAAGCGGTTGATGGCGGTGAGGTGCTTCTCGCGCTTGGCGGTGTCCTTGACCCCGAGGCCCTCGGTGGGGGCGAGGGTGAGCACGCCGACCTTGCCCTGGTGGCAGTTGTTCTTCACGTCGCAGGCGGCCTGCCCGACCTGGTCCATCGGGTACACCTTGGACAGCGTGGGGTGGATCAGGCCGCGGTCGATGAGCCGGTTGGCCTCCCAGGCCTCCTTGTAGTTGGCGAAGTGGCTGCCGACGATCCGCTTGAGGTTCATCCACAGGTACCGGTTGTCGTAGGAGTGCAGAAAGCCGCTGGTGGAGGCGCAGGTGACGATCGTGCCGCCCTTCTTGGCCACGTACACGCTGGCGCCGAAGGTCTCCCGGCAGGGGTGCTCGAAGACGATGTCGACGTCGTCGCCGCCGGTCAGCTCGCGGATCCGCTGGCCCAACCGCTGCCACTCCTTGGGGTCCTGGGTGTCCTCGTCGCGCCAGAACCGGTAGCCCTCGGCGGTGCGGTCGATCACCAGCTCCGCGCCCAGGGAGCGGACGATGGCCGCCTTCTGCGGGCTGGACACCACGCAGACCGGGATGGCGCCGCCGTTGAGCGCCATCTGGGTGGCATACGAGCCCAGCCCGCCCGAGGCGCCCCAGATCAGCACGACGTCGCCCTGCTTCATCGCCGCGCCGTTGCGGGACACCAGCTGCCGGTAGGCGGTGGAGTTGACCAGCCCCGGCGCGGCGGCCTCCTCCCAGGTGAGGTGCGCCGGCTTGGGCAGCAGCTGGTTGCTCTTGACCAGCGC
>DASQXT010000190.1:0-10670 GCA_035639575.1 Geodermatophilus sp. | reverse complement strand
GTCGACGAGTCCCTGGGCGACGACCTGGCCCAGCTGCGCGACCTCGACCTGCGCCAGTACCACCCGCGGACCTTCATCCGGAACCAGCTGTTCGCCGACGACGACGCGCCGCCGCGCGCCTCCGGGGCCACGGCCGCGAGCACGGTGGCGGCCGCTGCGGCGCGCGCTCGCGACCACTCCGCCCCGCCCCCGTTCGACCCCGACGCGACGTAGTCGGGAGCCGATCGCCGGGGTTCCTCGTGGGTTGCGGGCGCTGCAGGGCCGACAGGGCGCGAGGAACCCCGGCAATGGCCACAGACGCCGAGAGGCCCGGCTCCCCGATGGGGCGAGCCGGGCCTCTCGGCGGATCAGCTCAGTGACGGATCGGCGTGAGCCCCAGGGACATGCCCGACAGGCCGCGCTGGCGGGTGGCCAGGCCATCGGCGATCTTCGCCAGGGCCTGGGCGGCGGGGGAGTCGGGGTCGGCCAGCACGACCGGCGCACCGGCGTCCCCGGCCTCGCGGACCCGGGTGTCCAGCGGGATCTGGCCCAGCAGCGGCACGCGCGCACCCAGGGTGCGGGTGAGCGCGTCGGAGACCGCCTCGCCGCCGCCGGAGCCGAAGACCTCCATGCGCGAGCCGTCGGGCAGCTCCAGCCACGACATGTTCTCGATGACGCCGACCACCTGCTGGTGGGTCTGGGTGGCGATCGCGCCGGCCCGCTCGGCGACCTCGGCGGCGGCCAGCTGCGGCGTGGTGACCACGAGGATCTCGGCGTTCGGCAGCAGCTGGGCGATGGAGATCGCCACGTCACCGGTGCCGGGCGGCAGGTCCAGCAGCAGGACGTCGAGGTCGCCCCACCACACGTCGGCGAGGAACTGCTGCAGCGCGCGGTGCAGCATCGGCCCGCGCCACACGACCGGGGTGTTGCCCGGGGTGAACATGCCGATCGAGATGACCTTCACGCCGTAGGCCTGCGGCGGCATGATCATGTTGTCGACCTGGGTCGGCTTGTCGTCGACCCCGAGCATCCGCGGCACCGAGTGGCCGTAGATGTCGGCGTCCACCACGCCCACGGACAGGCCGCGCTTGGCCAGCGCCGCCGCCAGGTTGACCGTGACCGACGACTTGCCCACGCCGCCCTTGCCCGAGGCGACGGCGTAGACACGGGTCAGCGAGCCGGGCTGGGAGAACGGGATCACCGGGTCGGCCGCGTCGGTGCCCCGCACCGTGCGGCGCAGCTCGGCGCGCTGCTCGTCGCTCATCACGTCCAGGCCCACCTGCACCGAGGTGACACCGGGGACGGCGGACACGGCCTGGGTGACCCGGCTGGTGATCGTCTCGCGCATCGGGCAGCCGGAGACGGTCAGGTAGACCTCGACCCGGACGGTGCCGTCGTCGGCGATCCGGACGTCCTTGACCATGCCGAGCTCGGGGAGCGGCCGGTTGATCTCCGGGTCCTGGACGGTGGCCAGTGCGGCGTTGACGGCGTCGAGCGCCGGGGCGCCGGTCAGCGGGGCGGACATCGTGTGCGTCTGTCTCCTTCGACGGGGGACCCGGCCGGCGTCCGCCGAGGAGCGGCGGTGACCTGCGTTCACGGGCCTGCTGCCACTGTACGGCCGTCAACCGGGTCGGCCGCTGCCCGGAGGGTGATCTGCTGCGCAGCCCCGACGGGCGCCGCCGTCCGCGGACCTGCACAGACGGCGTTGCGGGTGGCCTTGGCGCGGTAGAGGTGCGCGTCGGCCTCGATGGTGAGCCGCTCGGGCACCGCATCCCACCCCGAGGCGGCGGCGACGCCCAGGGACAGGGTCAGCGAACCGGGCCCCCCGCCGGGCAGGTCCAGCTCGAGGGCGGCCGCGCGCAGCTCCTCGGCCAGGGGCACCGCGCGGCCGAGGTCGGCCCCCGGCAGCAGGACGGCGAGCTCATCGCCGCCGAGGCGGGCGACGACGTCCCCGGACCGGACGCGGCAGGTGAGCGCGTCGGCGATCAGCCGCAGGGCCTCGTCACCGCCGCCGTGACCGTGCCGGTCGTTGACCTCCTTGAAGCGGTCGACGTCGACGAGGAGGACGGCCACCGGCGTCCCGGTCGCGCGGGCCGCGGCGCAGGCGGCCACCAGCTCGGCGTCCCACCGGCGGCGGTTGGCCAGGCCGGTGAGCGGGTCCTCGTGGCTGAGCCGCTCGAGCCGGGCCAGCAGTGCCCGCGTGCGCTCCTGCTCCAGCTCGAGCGCGGTGCGGGCGGCTGACTCCCGGGTGGTCAGCCGGTGCCGCTGGTCGTGGGCGACCACCCCGATGAGCGACGCGGTGGTGAGGTAGATGGCGCCCGCGAGCAGGTCCTCTGCCCCCATCGACGTGGGGTCGGTGAGCACGGCGATGCCGAGGGCCGACCAGGACACGGCGACCAGGACGCCGGTCCACAGCGGCCGGGTGACCAACAGGCAGCCGCTGGCATAGACCGCCAGGGTGAAGCCGAGCAGGTAGAACTCCACGTGCTCGACCTGCGGGATCATCCAGGCGACCTCGATCTGCACGACGGCCAGCGCGGAGCAGGCCAGCAGCTCGGGACGGCGGCGACCCAGGGGGCGGCGCCACAGCACCCAGAGCGCCACCAGCATGGGGACGGTGCCGGCGAGCCGGACGACGAGGAACGCCCACGCGACCTGCGGCTCGAGCAGCAGGTCGAAGCCGGACCAGGCGGGGGCGATGACGACCGCCAGCCCGGACACCCACAGCGCCGACTCGCGCGCCCGCACCAGCCGGGCGGGCTCGAGGGGCGGCCGGTGCTGCGGCGGAGGCGCGGAGGTCACGCCTCCCCATCGGAACCGCGGGGTCTCGGCTGCAGTCCGGCAACCCGCCGGTGTCCCCCCACCGAGGGGTGCGGGGCCGGGCCGGCTGCCTGGTTAGCCTCGCTGCCGTGTCCGCCGCCCGCACCGCCACCCTCCGCGACGCCGTCGGGCTGGGCCTGGCGGTGGGCCTGTACGGAGTGGCCTTCGGCGCCGCCGCGGACGCCGCCGGCCTCGACGTCTGGCAGGCGCTCGTGCTCTCGGCGCTCATGTTCACCGGCGCCTCGCAGTTCGCGCTGGTCGGCGTCCTCGGTGCAGGCGGCGGCGGGCTCGCCGCGATCGGCAGCGCGTTGCTGCTGGGTACCCGCAACACGGTCTACGGCGTCCGGCTGGCCCCGATGCTGGCCCCGCGGGGCGTGCTCCGCCGGGTCGGCGCAGCGCACTGGGTGATCGACGAGACGACCGCGATGGCCGTCGCCGCGCCCGACCGCGAGCTGGGCCGGCTGGCGTTCTGGGCCACCGGCGCGACGATCTACCTCGGCTGGAACCTGACGACGGTCCTCGGGGCGCTCGGTGCCTCCGGGCTCGGGGGGACGGCGCAGGCCGCGCTGGACGCCGTCGTCCCCGCCGCCTTCCTGGCGCTGCTGTGGCCGCGGCTGCGGCGCGGTTTCCCCGAGGCCGCGGTGCAGCGGCGGGTCGCCCTCGGCGGCGCGGTCGTCGCGCTGCTGCTCACCCCGCTGGTGCCGGCCGGGGTGCAGGTAGTCGCCGCCGTCGTCGCGGTGGCGCTGGCCGGGCGGCCGCCGACGGGGGCGGAGGAGCTGTCGAGCTCCCAGGGGGACGGAGCGGCCCCGCGGACGCGGCCGACGCGCGCCGGGGAGGAGGAGTCGTGAGCAGCGAGACGCTGTGGACGGTGGTCCTGGTCGCGGCCGTGGGCTGCTACCTGCTCAAGCTGGCCGGGCTGTCGGTGCCGGCCGCCTGGGTCGAGCGGCCGTGGGTGACCCGCGTCGTGGCGTTCGTCCCCGCGGCGCTGCTGGCCGCGCTGGTCGCCGTCCAGGCGGCCACGTCCGGGCCGGCGCTGGTGGTCGACGGGCGGCTGGCCGGGCTGGCGGTCGCCGCGCTCGCGCTGGCGCTGCGGGCGCCGTTCATCGTCGTCCTGGTGCTGGCCGGGGCGACCGGCGCGCTGGTGCACGTCCTCGCCGGCTGAGAGAGGACCCCCCTGCCCTCGCCCCTCGCAGGCTCGCGGCGGGACCCTGCAGGGGGGCCGCGCGGGATCGCCGTTGCAGCCCACTCGCGAAGGGCGTCGCCGCCCGTCAGAACAGCCGGTCCGCGCGCTGCTCCAGGTCGAGCAGGAAGCGCTTGCGGGGCAGCCCCCCGCCGAAGCCGACCAGCCTGCCGTCGGCGCCGATCACCCGGTGGCAGGGCACCACGATGGCGATCGGGTTCCGCCCGTTCGCCGCACCGACCGCCTGGGCGCCGCCCGGCTCGCCGACGGCCGCGGCGACGTGCCCGTAGGAACGCGTCTCGCCGTAGGGGATGCGGGTCAGCTGGTCCCACACGGCCAGCTCGAATGGGCTGCCGACGGGCCGCAGGGGCAGGGAGAAGCCGGTCCGCTCGCCGGCGAAGTACTCGGCGAGCTGGCGGGCGACGTCCTCGAACCCCGCGTCGGCCCGCTCGCCGAGCGCGTCCGCCTCGAGCGCGCGCGGAGGCGACATCGCCAGCCGCACGAGCGCGCCGTCCTCGTCCCGGACGACGGTCAGCGGGCCGATCGGTGACGGCACCACGGTGTGCGTCCTGCTCATCCTCGACGTCCCCGTGTCCGGTGGGCGACTCGACCCCGGACGCGAGGTCCTCCTCGGGGAGAGACCCTAGGGCGGGGGACCGACAACGGAGACCGGCGCGGCGGGCGGACCGGCCGGCCGGTGCCGCGCAGGATGCCGGGGTGCTCCCGACCCGGAACCGCGCTGCCCTTCGGGTCCTGCCGGGACGCCCGCACCCGGCTGTGGGCGGCCGTCCTGCTCGTCCCCGCGACCTGGCCGGCCGTGGTCTGGCAGTCCTGGCCGCGCTGCTCGGCCGACCGCTCAGCAGTCGTGCGGGAAGCGGCGGCGTGAGGCGTCCTCCTGGGCCAGCCGGCGCAGCGCCAGCAGCACCGGCTCGAGCAGCACGGTGTTGACCACCACGAAGCGGACGGCCTCGGCCACGGAGCCGGTCGGCACCGCGGCGACGTCCTGCTCGCCGATCCGTCCGGCGGCCTCGGCGTAGCGGTCCAGCAGCTCGTCGGTGGGGGCGGCGCCGGCGGCGCGCAGTGCCTCCAGAGCGGTGGCGAGCGCGACGAGGGCGGGGGAGTCCTCGGCCACCCGCCACCCCTGGCGCCGCAGGACGGCGCGGGCCTGCTCCAGGTCGGCCGGGCCCTCGGACCCCACGCCGGGCAGCGCCCGGTGGGCGGCGCCCAGGGCCGCGTGCACGGAGGTCTCCGGGGTGTCGACGGCGGCCAGCACCGCGCGCGCCCGGGCGACGGACAGCCCGCCGGGCCCGAGCAGGGCGCGGACCAGCCGCAGCCGCTCCAGGTGCTCCTCGCCGTACCGCGCCCGGGTCGCACCGGTCAGCTCGCCCGCCGGCACGAGCCCCTCGCGCAGGTAGTACTTCACGGTCGCGACCGGGACGCCGGCCCGACGGGCCAGCTCGGAGATCTGCACCGAATCCCCCTCGACATTGGATAGTGACACTCTCTAGTGTTGGGTACCGCCACTATCCAACCAGGAGGACGTCATGGCAGGCATCGCCCGCGGTCGCTGGACCCACACGCACGAGGGGGACCTGACCGTCTTCCTGATCGGCATGCGGATCAACCGCGTCTGGCGGCCGGATGCCTGGCTCCCCGTGCTCGCCGCGATGGGCCCGATGCTCGCCGAGCTCGCGCGGGACCCCGACTCGGGCTTCCTCGGTCACCGCATGACGCTGGGCCGGCGGGGGCCGGTGCTTATCCAGTACTGGCGCGGCGTCGAGGACGTCTACCGCTACGCCACCGCCCCCGAGGCCCGGCACCGCCCCGCGTGGACCGCCTTCAACCGGCGCGCCCGCCGCGTCGCCGGTGCGGTCGGGATCTGGCACGAGACCTACCAGGTCGCCCGCGCCGAGAGCATCTACGTCGACCTGCCGGTGCAGGGGCTGGCCGCCGCCACGGGAGCCCGCCAGGTGACCGGCCGGCTGGACCGGGCCCCCGCCCGCCTCGCCGGTTGACGGACCCCTCCGGGGCCCGTCAACCGGCTGTCTCCCGGGTCGCGGCCTCCCGCTTCCTCCTGGCCTTCCGCTCCCGCCGCTCGGTCTCCTCGGGGCTCTCCTCGGTCAGCCGGTTGAGCTCGCCGCGGATAAAGTCGCGGGTGGCCAGCTCGCCGATGGCCACCCGCAGCGCGGCCAGCTCGCGGGCCAGGTACTCGGTGTCCGCCCGCGTCTGCGCCGCCCGCGCCCGGTCCTCCTCGGCCTGCACCCGGTCGCGGTCGGCCTGCCGGTTCTGCGCCAGCAGGATCAGCGGCGCGGCGTAGGCGGCCTGCGTGGAGAAGGCCAGGTTGAGCAGGATGAACGGATAGGGGTCCCACTGCAGCCGGACGGCGAAGACGTTGAGTGCGATCCAGACGACCACGATCACCGTCTGGACGGCGAGGAAGCGGCCGGTGCCCAGGAAGCGGGCGATCGCCTCGGCGAACCGGCCGACCGCGTCGGGGTCCAGCCGCAGGAAGTCGCCGAAGCCCCGGGCGCCCCGCGGGACGTCGAGGCGGCGGCTCTCAGCCACGGCGGGCCCGCTCACGCCAGTTCTCGGGCAGCAGGTGGTCGAGGACGTCGTCCACGCTCACCGCGCCGACGAGCCGGCCCTGGGCGTCGACGACCGGGGCGGCGACCAGGTTGTAGGTGGCGAAGTACTGGGTCACCTCGCCCAGCGGCGCCTCCGGCCGCAGCGGCTCCAGGTCGTCGAGCACCCCGCTGACCAGGGTGGACGGCGGCTCGCGCAGCAGTCCCTGGATGTGTGCCAGGCCCAGGTACCGGCCGGTGGGGGTGGCCGACGGCGGCCGGCAGACGTAGACCTGGCTGGCCAGCGCGGGGCTCAGAGCGGGCTCGCGGACCCGGGCGAGGGCCTCGGCGATCGTGGCGTCCGGGGTGAGGATCACCGGCTCGCTGGTCATGATGCCGCCGGCGGTGTCCTCGGAGTACTTCAGCAGCTGGCGCACCGGCTCGGCCTCGTCGGGCTCCATGAGCTCCAGCAGCCGGTTGCGGTCGACGTTGGAGAGCTCGGCGAGCAGGTCCGCGGCGTCGTCGGGGTCCATGACCTCCAGGACGTCGGCCGCCCGCTTCTCGTCCAGCGTGCCGAGGATGGTGATCTGGTCGGCCTCGGGCAGCTCGCCGAGCACGTCGGCCAGGCGCTCGTCGTCGAGGGCCTCGGCCACCTCGTGCCGCCGCTTGATCGGCAGGTCCTGCAGCGCGTGGGCGACGTCGGCGGCGTTGAGCTCCCGGTAGGTGGCGATCAGCGTCTCGGCGCCCTGCCCGGTCTGCGGCAGGGCCAGCCCGGTCACCTCGTCCCAGGCCAGCTGGTGCAGCTGCCCGCGCCGGCCCAGCCGCCCCGGCTCCTGGACGGCGAGCCGGGAGAGCACCCAGTCGCCGGTGCGGGTCTGCTCGATGCCGGCGTCGACGACGGTGGCCGGCCGGCCGGACTCCGCGACCTGCACCCGGCGGTCGAGCAGCTCGCCGAGCACCAGCGTCTCGCCGCGCCGCTGCTCGAAGCGCTTGAGGTTCAGCGTGCCGGTGGAGAGCACGACCGAGCCCGGGTCCAGCGCGGTCACCCGGCCCATCGGCACGAAGATGCGGCGGCGGGCGACGACCTCGACGACCAGGCCCAGCACGCGCGGCGCCGCCGTCCCCACGCGCAGCGCCACCACCACGTCCCGGACCTTGCCGACGCGGTCGCCGTTGGGGTCGAAGACCGGCAGCCCGGCGAGCCGGGAGACGTACGCCCTGGTCGCCGTCGTCACGGGTCCTCCTCGCTGGCGCTCGTCGGCTCCGTGCCGCACGGCTGTGTCGATGCGGGACCTCGCGAGCTCGATCCCGGGTGAGGCTACCGTCGAGCAGTGGCCGCCCCTGGAGAGCTGGACTACGAGGTCGTCGACGTCTTCGCGCCGCGCGCCTTCGCCGGCAACCCGCTGGCCGTGGTGTTCGACGGCGACGAGCTCTCCACCGAGCAGTGCCAGGCGCTGGCCGACGAGTTCCACCTGTCGGAGACGTCGTTCCTCTCCGCCCCGACCGAACCGGACGCCAGCTACCGGGTCCGCATCTTCACCCCGTACGCCGAGCTGCCCTTCGCCGGGCACCCCAGCGTGGGTGCGGCGTCCGCGCTGGTCCGCGCCGGCCGGCTGCCCGCCGGCACGCTCCGCCAGGAGTGCGGCGCCGGTGTCCTCGACGTGGTCGTCGACGACGACGGCGCGACGCTGTCCGGCGGCCGCCCCACCCTCGAGGACGGCCCCGATCCGGCCACGCTCGCCGAGGCCCTCGGGCTCGCCGGCGCCGACGCCGTGGGGCTGCCCGCGCACGTCGCCGGTTGCGGCCTGCCCTTCGCCTTCCTCGCCGTCCGCCCCGAGGTGGTCGACGACGCCGCGCCGGACCCCGCGCCGCTCGGTGAGCACGGCGTGGGGGAGGGCGTCTCGGTGCTGTCCTGGGACGGCGCGACCGCCACCGCCCGCGCCCGCGTCTTCGCCGCCGACCTGGCCTGGGGCGAGGACCCGGCGACCGGCTCGGCCGCCCTGGGCACCGGCGTCTGGCTGGTCGCCACCGGCCTGCTCGCGCCGGAGGGGACGTCGTCCTACGTCGTGCACCAGGGCGAGGCGATGGGGCGGCCCTCGGTGCTGTCCTGCACGGTCACCGCCTCGGGCGGCCGCGCGGTCGCGGCGACCGTCCGCGGTGCCGTGGTGCCGGTGGCCCGCGGCCGCATCCGGGTGCCGTGAATTGAAGGGCCCTCCTGCCCCCCGCCCCTCGCAGGCTCGCGGCGGGTCCCTGCAGGAGGGCCACGGGGCCGCCGCGTGGGCGCTGCACCGGCCCGGCGGGCGGGACGTCGCGATCATGGCGGTCGCCGTCGTCGGCGTCTCGCTGTCGGCGCCGCTGACCACGATGCTGGCCGCGCCGGTGCTGGCGCTGGCCTTCTGGCGCAACCTCGGCGGGGCGGCGGCCCTGCTGCCGGTGCTGCTGCTGCGCGAGCGGCCGGTGCCGGCCGGGCTGCGCCCGCGCGACCTGACCAGCTCGGTCGTGGCCGGCCTCTTCCTCGCCGCGCACTTCGCCGCGTGGTTGCCGAGCCTGTCGATGACGACGGTCGCCGCCGCCACCGCGCTGGTCACGACCACCCCGATCTGGACGGCGCTGGTCGCGCGGCTCAGCGGCGTGCGGCTGCCCTCGGCGACGTGGGCCGGCCTGGTGCTCGCGGTGCTCGGCGTCGCGCTGATCGCCGGGGTGGACGTCACGGTGAGCCTGCGCGCGCTGGCCGGCGACGGGCTGGCGCTGCTCGGTGCGATCTGCGCCGGCGGCTACGTGCTGGCCGGGGCGCGCGCCCGGCAGCGGCTCTCCACCTCGGCGTACGCGGTGGTCTGCTACTCGGTCTGCGCGGCGGCCATCGCGGTCGCCGCCGTCCTGGTGGGGGACCCGCTCGTCGGCTTCCCCGCGCGCGACTGGCTGCTCATCGCCGCCATCACCGTCTGCGCCCAACTGCTCGGGCACACGCTGTTCAACCTGGTGCTGTCCTCGGTCGGCCCGACGATGGTCAGCCTGGTGATCCTGCTCGAGGTGCCCGGCGCGCTGCTGTTCGCGCTGGTGCTGCTCCGGCAGGTGCCGCCGCTGCTCGCGCTGCCCGGGGTGGCGCTGGTCGTCGTCGGCGTCGGTCTGGTGGTGCGGGCCAGCCGCCCGGCGGGGCTGGCCGAACCGGGCACCTGAGGGCGTCCCGGGCCCGTCGCTACCCTCCGGGAGCGAACCGACCCCACACCAGCGGAGGCACCGTGGCCGAGCTCCGATCGCGCCGTTCCAACCTCGCCGTCCCCGGCAGCAACCCGCGCTTCCTGGAGAAGGCCAAGGGGCTGGGCGCCGACCAGGTGTTCCTGGACCTGGAGGACGCGTGCGCGCCGCTGGCCAAGCCCGGGGCCCGCAAGAACATCGTCGCCGCGCTCAACGAGGGCGGCTGGGGGGAGAAGATCCGCACCGTCCGGGTCAACGACTGGACCACCGAGTGGACCTTCACCGACGTGCTCGAGGTCGTCGGCGGCGCCGGGGCGGAGCTGGACTGCATCATGCTGCCCAAGGTGGCCGACGCCGCCCAGGTGCAGGCGCTGGACCTGCTGCTGACCCAGGTGGAGAAGGCCAACGGCCTGCAGGTCGGCCGGATCGGCATCGAGGCGCAGATCGAGACCGCGCAGGGCCTGATCAACGTCAACTCCATCGCGTTCGCCAGCCCGCGGATCGAGACGATCGTCTTCGGCCCGGCCGACTTCATGGCCAGCATCAACATGCGGTCCCTGGCGGTGGGGGCGCTGCACCCGGACTACCCGGGGGACCCCCTCCACCACGTCTTCATGCAGATCCTGATGGCCGCCCGGGCGCGGGGGGTGCAGGCGATCGACGGGCCGTTCCTGCAGGTGCGCGACGTGGAGGCGTTCCGCGAGGTGGCCCGCCGCTCGGCGGTGCTCGGCTTCGACGGCAAGTGGGTGCTGCACCCCGGCCAGATCGACGCGGCCAACGAGATCTACGCGCCGTCGCAGGAGGACTACGACCACGCCGAGCTGATCCTGGACGCCTATGACTGGGCGACGTCGGAAGCCGGTGGGAAGAAGGGCTCGGCGATGCTCGGGGAGGAGATGATCGACGAGGCCAGCCGCAAGATGGCGCTGGTGATC
>DASQXT010000189.1:0-2932 GCA_035639575.1 Geodermatophilus sp. | reverse complement strand
TCGGCTGTCTGCCACAGTAGTGAGGCAACGTCACAAGTCTGCACCACGCCAGGGGTCGGGTGGCTGGGGGCGCAATGACGTCGGCTACCCGACCTGTATGGCCAGCTGAGCCGCCGCGACCCCACAGGGTGAAGTTGTCAGGAGTCGAGAGGACTCGTGAACAACTGCATGAGCCGACGTGTGGGCTGATATCACGGATGGTCATCTTCCGCAGCTACGTGCTGGCGCCGTTCGCGGCCGAGCGCGGCGCTACCTCTCGTATCATCCCTGGAGAGCAGCCCTGTAACTTGCCGCTGGCGCGCCCGGCAGGGATCGAACCTGCGACCAAGTGCTTAGAAGGCACCTGCTCTATCCGCTGAGCTACGGGCGCTCGGGCCCCGATCATCGCACCTCCGTGGTCGAGGCCCCGCGCTCTCCCGCCGTCGACCTGCTGCCGCGGGCGGTGTGCGGACGGCGTCCCCGGGTCGGTCACACCCGAGAGGGGAGCACCGGCGTCCGACACCCGGTGCCGGGCCGTCCACAGGCACCGGTCCCGTCCACAGATCGCTCTTCGGCACCGTGCGTGAGTCCACGGCGGCTCAAGGTCCTCGGTGTGCCGGCACCGAGCCGGTCCCCGCCGCACCAGGCGGACAGCCCCTGAGGAGCACCGTGAACGACACCCACGTCACCGTCGTCGGCAACGTCGTCGACTCGCCCCGCCGCGTCAGCCTGGAGAACGGCGCGGTCACCAACTTCCGCATGGCCTCGACCGCGCGCCGCTTCGACCCCCAGACCCAGGAGTTCGTCGACGCCGGCACCTTCTGGGTCGACGTCGAGTGCTGGAACGAGCTGTCCGGGAACGTCTCCGGCAGCGTCAGCAAGGGCGATCCGGTCATCGTCCAGGGCACCCTGACCACGCACAGCTGGGAGAGCGAGAACGGTCGGCGCAGCACGCCCCGCATCCGCGCCGCCGCGGTCGGCCACAACCTGGCCCGCGGCATCGGGGTGTTCAAGCGGAGCCGGCCGGCCCGTCCCGCCGAGCCCGTGCCGGCCCCGGCGCACCCGGAGGACGAGGAGTTGGTGCGCGGTCGGGACTACGAGGACGGTCCCGAGACGTTGCACTCGGTGGACACCGCCGACCTCACCACGGAGCCCGCGCACAGCTGAGCGCCCGGGCTGGGAGGATCGGAGGGGAGAACGCACGGGGGCGGGCCGGCACCGGCCGGCCCGCCCGCCACTCGCGAACCGACGGAAGGCCTCGAAGCCCAGTGGCTCAGTACATCTACACGATGGTGCGTGCGCGCAAGGCGCACGGCGACAAAGTGATCCTGGACGACGTCACCCTGTCGTTCCTGCCCGGCGCCAAGATCGGCGTCCTCGGCCCGAACGGCGCCGGCAAGTCGACCGTCCTCCAGATCATGGCCGGCATGCAGCAGCCCTCCAACGGCGAGGCCAGCCTCGCGCCGGGCGCCACGGTGGGCATCCTGCTGCAGGAGCCGCCGCTCAACGAGGAGCTCGACGTGCGCGGCAACGTGGAGGAGGCGGTCACGCCCCTCCGGAACGCGCTGACCCGGTTCGAGGAGGTCAGCGCGGCGATGGGGGAGCCCGACGCCGACTTCGACACGCTGCTCACCGAGCAGGGCGAGCTCATGGAGTACATCGAGAACCACGACGGCTGGGAGCTCGACGCGCGCATCGAGCAGGCCATGGACGCGCTGCGCTGCCCGCCGGGCGACGCCGACGTCACGGTCCTCTCCGGTGGTGAGCGCCGCCGCGTGGCGTTGTGCAAGCTGCTGCTCGAGGCGCCGGACCTGCTGCTGCTCGACGAGCCCACCAACCACCTCGACGCCGAGAGCGTCGCCTGGCTGGAGCAGCACCTGGAGAAGTACGCCGGCACCGTCGTGGCCGTCACCCACGACCGGTACTTCCTCGACAACGTGGCCCAGTGGATCCTCGAGCTCGACCGCGGCCGGGCCTACCCCTACGAGGGCAACTACTCCACCTACCTCGAGACCAAGGCCGCCCGCCTCAAGGTCGAGGGCGCCAAGGACGCCAAGCGGCAGAAGCGCCTCAAGGAGGAGCTGGAGTGGGTCCGCTCCGGCGCCAAGGCCCGCCAGGCGAAGAGCAAGGCCCGCCTGCAGCGCTACGAGGAGATGGCCGCCGAGGCGGACAAGTACCGCAAGCTGGACTTCGAGGAGATCCAGATCCCGCCGGGCCCACGTCTGGGCAACGTGGTCGTGGAGACCCACGACCTCACCAAGGGCTTCGGCGAGCGGGTGCTGATCGACGACCTGTCGTTCACCCTGCCGCGCAACGGCATCGTCGGCGTGGTCGGCCCCAACGGCGTCGGCAAGACCACGCTGTTCAAGATGCTGGTCGGCGAGGAGAAGCCGGACGACGGCGAGATCAAGGTCGGCGACACCGTCAAGCTCTCCTACGTCGAGCAGAACCGCAGCGGCATCGACCCCAAGAAGACGCTGTGGGAGGTCGTCTCCGACGGCCTGGACCACATCCAGGTGGGCAACGTCGAGATGCCCTCACGGGCCTACGTCGCCGCGTTCGGCTTCAAGGGCCCGGACCAGCAGAAGCCGGCCGGTGTGCTGTCCGGTGGTGAGCGCAACCGCCTCAACCTGGCCCTGACCCTCAAGCAGGGCGGCAACCTGCTCCTGCTCGACGAGCCGACCAACGACCTGGACACCGAGACGCTGACCAGCCTGGAGTCCGCGCTGCTGGAGTTCCCCGGCTGCGCCGTCGTGGTCAGCCACGACCGCTGGTTCCTCGACCGCGTGGCGACGCACATCCTCGCCTACGAGGGCGACTCGAAGTGGTTCTGGTTCGAGGGCAACTTCGCCGACTACGAGAAGAACAAGGTCGAGCGGCTCGGCCCCGACGCCGCACGTCCGCACCGGGCGACCTACCGCAAGCTGTCCCGGGACTGAAAGAGGACCCCGTC
>DASQXT010000188.1:0-7689 GCA_035639575.1 Geodermatophilus sp. | reverse complement strand
TGGCCCGCCGCCGGCACATCCGCACCGCGCTGCGCTCGGTGGTCGGCGTCAACGACGAGGTGCTCGACCCCGACGACCCCGCGGCGGCGAACTCCACCGGGCTGACCGGCGAGTCGGCGCTGCTCGCCGCCCTCACCGCCTCGCGCACCGGCCGGATGACCGACATCGTGCGCACCATCCAGGCCGAGCAGGACCGCATCATCCGCGCCGACGACCGCGGCGTCCTCGTCGTCCAGGGCGGCCCGGGCACCGGCAAGACCGCAGTCGCGCTGCACCGCGCGGCGTACCTGCTCTACACGTACCGCGAGCGGCTGGCCCGCCGCGGCCTGCTCGTCGTCGGCCCCACCCCGACGTTCCTGCGCTACATCGCCGACGTGCTGCCCTCCCTCGGCGAGACCGGCGTGCTGCTGGCCGGGCTGGGCCAGCTGCGCCCCGGCCTGGACGCCCGCGGCACCGAGTCCCCGCAGACCGCCGCGGTCAAGGGCCGGCTGGAGATGGTCGAGGTGCTCCAGCGCGCCGTCGCCGACCGGCAGGTGGTGCCCGACGGCCCCCGCGAGGTGACCGTCGACGGGTTCGCGCTGCGGCTGCGGCCCATCGACGTCACGCGGGCGCAGAACGCCGCCCGCAAGGCCGAGCGGCTGCACAACCTGGCCCGCCCGGTGTTCGCCCGCCGCGTGGTCGACCTGCTCACCCGGCGCTACGCCGAGCGCATCGGGACGGGCATCGACGGCGGCACCGACCTGTTCGACCGGGAGGACACCGCCGCGCTGCGCCGCGAGGTCGCCGAGGAGCCCGCCGTCCGGCTGCTGATCGACGACCTGTGGCCGGTGCTGACCCCCGAGCGGCTGCTCACCGAGCTGTTCGCCGACCCGGCCCGCGTCGCCGCCGCCACCCCGGGGTGGGACGACGCGACACGCGCGCTGCTGCACCGCCCCCGCGGGTCGGCGTGGACGCCGGCCGACGTCCCGCTGCTCGAGGAGGCCGAGGAGCTGCTCGGCTTCGACGACAGCGCGCAGCGGGCCCGCGCCGAACGGGACCGCCGGCGCCGGCTGGCCGAGGCGCAGCAGACCCTCGACGTGCTGCACGGCTCGCGCTCCATCGACCTGGAGGACGAGCACCTGGAGGCCGAGGTGCTCAGCGCCGGCGACCTCATCAGCGCCGAGGAACTGGCCGACCGCCAGCGGGCGCTCGACACCCGCACCACCGCCGAGCGCGCCGCCGCCGACCGCACCTGGACCTTCGGGCACGTCGTCGTCGACGAGGCCCAGGAGCTCTCCCCCATGGCCTGGCGGCTGCTGGTGCGCCGCTGCCCCACCCGGTCGATGACCGCCGTCGGCGACCTGGCGCAGACCGGCACGCTCGCCGGCGCCGCCGCCTGGGACGAGACGCTGCGCCCGCACGTCGGCGACGCCTGGCGGCTGGAGGAGCTGACGGTCAACTACCGGACGCCCGCCGAGATCATGGCCGTCGCCGCCGACGTCCTCGCCGCCGGCGGGACCGGGGCCAGTGCGCCGCGCTCGGTCCGGCCCGGCACCGCGCCGCCGTGGGGGGAGGTGACCGGCGAGGCCGGGCTGCCCGCGCGGGCTGCCGAGGTCGTCGAGGAGTGGGCCGGGCAGGAGGGCACCACCGCCGTGATCGCGCCGGCCGGCCGGGTCGCCGAGCTCACCGCCGCGGTCGCGGCCCGGGTGGACGGCGTGTCCAGCGGTCCCGAGGCCGACTCGTCGCGGGGACCGGTGGTGCTCACGCCGGCCGAGGCCAAGGGCCTGGAGTTCGACGCGGTGCTCGTCGTCGACCCGCAGCGGGTCCTCGACGAGGGCGTGCGCGGGCACAACGACCTCTACGTGGCGCTCACCCGGGCCACCCAGCGGCTCGGCGTGCTCGCCCCCGGCGACCTGCCCGCGGAGCTGAGCAGCCTGGCCTGAGGCGGCCCGGCCCCGGGCGGGGGAAGCTGGGGCGTTCCCCGAGACGAGGAGGGGCCCGCATGGTCGCGCCCGAGCAGCTCGCCGTCCCGGCCTGCGTGGACACCCCCCGCCGGCCGGAGCCGTCGCCGCGACCGCTGACCCGCTGGCTGCTGCAGCACCGGGTGCAGCCGGAGGGGCCGGCGTCGGTCGAACCGCACGCCACCGGCCACCCGTGGTGGCAGGTCATGTGCCTGACCGGGGTCGACTACTTCTCCACGCTGTCCTACCTGCCGGGGATCGCGGCGCTCACCGCGGGCGCGCTCGCGCCGCTGGCCACGCTGCTCATCGTCGCGCTGACCCTCTTCGGCGTGCTGCCCATGTACCGCCGGGTGGCCGCGGAGAGCCCGAGCGGGCAGGGCTCGGTGGCGATGCTGGAGCGCCTGCTGCCGTTCTGGAAGGGCAAGGTCTTCGTCCTCGTCCTCCTCGGCTTCGTGGCGACCTCCTGGATCATCACGATCACCCTGTCCGCGGCCGACGCCAGCGTGCACGTGCTGGAGAACCCGTTCTTCCCGGACGCCCTGCACGGTCACGCCGTCGCGCTGACCGTGGCGCTGCTGCTGGTCCTCGGCGGGGTGTTCCTGCTCGGCTTCACCGAGGCCGTCGCCGTCGCCATCCCCCTGGTCGCGGTGTTCCTGACGCTCAACCTGGTCGTGGTGGTCGTGGGCCTGGGCGACGTGCTCGCCGACCCGACCGTGCTCAGCGGCTGGACCGACCGGCTCACCAGCGGGGGCGGGTTCGGCGACCTGGCGCTCCCCACGCTGGCCGCCTTCCCGCTGCTGGTGCTCGGGCTCTCGGGCTTCGAGACCGGCGTCAGCATGATGCCGCTGGTCGAGGCGGACGGCCGGACGCCGGAGGAGCGGCTGGCCGCCCGGGTCCGCAACACCCGCCGGCTGCTCGCCACCGCCGCGGTGGTCATGAGCGGCTACCTGGTCGCCACCAGCCTGGTGACCACCCTGCTGATCCCCCCGGCGGAGTTCCAGGAGGGCGGCGCGGCCAGCGGGCGGGCGCTGGCCTACCTCGCGCACGAGCGGGTGGGCGAGGTGTTCGGGACCGTCTACGACATCAGCAGCGTGCTCATCCTGTGGTTCGCCGGGGCCTCGGCGATGGCCGGCCTGATCAACATCGTGCCGCGCTACCTGCCCGGCTACGGCATGGCGCCGGAGTGGGGCCGGGCGGTGCGGCCGGTCGTCCTGGTCTACACCGCGGTCAGCGTCCTGATCACGCTGCTGTTCCGGGCCGACGTGAACGCCCAGGCCGGCGCCTACGCCACCGGGATCCTGGCGATGATGGTCTCCGCGGCGGTCGCGGTCACCATCTCCTCGCTGCACGGCAGGCGCCGCGCGCCCACCGTCGGCTTCGCCGTCCTCACCCTGGTGCTGCTGTACGCGCTGGTCGCCAACGTGGTCGAGAAGCCCGACGGCCTGACCATCTCGGCGTTGTTCATCCTCGGGATCGTGGTCATCTCGCTGGTCTCCCGGATCACCCGGACCACCGAGCTGCGCGCCGACCGCATCGAGTTCGACGAGGTCGCCCGCCGGTTCGTCACCGACTCCCTCGCGTACGACGGGCACCTGAACCTGGTGGCCCACAAGCGGCGGACCGGCGACCGCGCCGAGTACGCCGCGAAGGAGACCGCCCAGCGGGAGATGAACCCCGTGCCGGGGACGGCCGACGTCCTGTTCCTGGAGGTCGACGTCGTCGACCCCTCGGAGTTCAGCGGGGTGCTGCGCGTGTGCGGCGTGCAGGTCGACGGGCACCGCGTCCTGCGCGCACAGGCGCCGGCGGCACCCAACGCGATCGCGGCGATCCTGCTGGCCCTCCGCGACGGCACCGGCGTCCGCCCGCACGCGCACTTCGAGTGGTCGGAGGGCAACCCGCTGGGCCACCTGTTCCGCTACCTGCTGCTCGGCCGCGGCGACACCCCGCCGGTGGTGCGGGAGATCATCCGTGAGGTGGAGCCGGACCCGGCACGGCGGCCGGGCATCCACGTCGGCGGCTGAGCCGCCGAGGCGCTAGCCGAGCCGGTGCCGGCGGTGGTCCGCGCCCGCGACGCAGGCGGCCACGACGGCCGCGGCCACGAGCAGGACGCCGCCGACGCCGACCAGCGGCACACCGCCCATGGTGTCCCTGTCCAGCTCGGCCCAGACCACGCCGGCGACGAGCGTCAGCAGCCCGATCACGCCCACCAGTGGCGCAAGCCACCTGCCCATGTCGCCCCCCTCGTCCGTACAGCGCTGCGATGAGACCACGCGACAGTGACACCCCGCGGCTGCTCCCGCCGTGCCGGTGACGCCCCGCGGCTACCTCCGGTGCGCCGGTGACGCTGCGCGACCGGCCCGGTTCAGTCGGTCTTGCGGACCCGCAGCACCACGCCGCTGGCCGGCCTGGCAGGGATGCGCCGCAGCGAGATGGACAGGTCCTGCGGCGGGACGTCGGCCTCCAGCCGGGCCAGCCGCACGGCCAGCGCCGCCAGGACGGCGACGGTGACCTGCTCGCCCGGGCAGCGGTGGGTGGTGCGCGGGTCACCGGCGCCCTGCGGCACCAGCTCGAACGCGCCGATCTCACGCCCGAGGAACCGCTCGGGCCGGAAGGCGTACGGGTCGCCCCACAGCTCGGGGTCGTGGTCCTGCCCGTAGAGGTCGAGCAGCACCATGGAGTGCTGCGGCACCCGCTCGCCGTCCCACTCGACCTCGCGCGGCGCGCGCCCGCCGATGAACGGCGCGAACGGGTAGAAGCGGCGCAGCTCGTGCGCCCACGCCTCGGCGAACGCGGGCTCGCCCCGGGCCAGCCGCTGCCGGTGCTGCGGCCAGCGGGCCAGGGCGTGCCCGGAGAAGGCGACGAACCAGCTGATCGCCACGGTCGGCCGGACCACGTTGAGCAGCTCGACCGCCGCGGTGTGCGGGTCCAGCCGCTCGCCGTCGGCGTCGCGGTGCCGGGCGACGACGTCGACGACCGAGCCGTCGGGGACCGTCGCCGCGCCGCCGCGCACGTCCTCCACCAGGCGGGCCAGCCACGCCTCGCGCCGCCCGCGTGCCCGGCGGGCGCGCCAGTGCCGGGGCCCGGCGGTGGCGAAGCCGTCGACCATCGCGGTCAGGTCCCGGGCCACCGAGGGCAGCTCGTCGTCGGACAGCGGGACGCCGGCCCAGGCGCACACCGCGCGGGTGAGCACCTCGGCGGCCTCGTCGAGGAGCACGACCTCCCCGCGGCGCGCCCAGCCGGGCACCGCGGCGTCCCAGGCGGCGGTGGCGGCGTCGACCAGGGCAGCGACCCGGTCGTCGTCCATCAGCAGACCCACGAACACCGCCTTGCGGGTGCGGTGCGCCTCGCCGTCGAGGGTGTGCACGGCGCCCTTGCCGAACAGCGTGCCCTGCACCGGCTCGGGGATGGCGTGCGAGCGGCGCACGTGGTCCTCGTCGTAGAGGAACCGGGCCGCGTCGGGACCCACGATGCCCAGGACCGGCAGGCCGCCGAGCCGGGCGGCGACGGTGCGGCGACCGCGCGCCCGCCGGGCGTCGGGCAGCCAGCCGTAGCCCTTGGCGATCAGGAGCGGGCTGTTCTCGAGTCGGGGTCGGCGCACGGGGGCCCGTGTGCCCAGGCCACCGTCCCCTCACACGGAGGACCACCTGGCGAGGTGCGGGGGGTGGTCCTCCACCTCATCCGGGGCGCTGCTGCTGCAGGCGGTCGTCACGCGGGGCGCTGGCCTCGTCCGACGGCGGTCCGCCGGGCGCGCACACCTGCGAGCCCAGCCGGCGCAACAGCGCGACGACCTCGCCGACCGCCGACGACGACGCTCCCTCGGGCACCGTGCGCTCCACCTGCTGCAGCGCCTCGGCCAGGGCCCGTTCCTCGTCGGAGAGCATCCCCCGGTAGGCCGGGTCGAGCAGGTAGCCGGTCGGCGGGGTGGACAGACAGCCGATGCAGTCCAGCAGCACCTCCAGCAGGCGGGCGGCCTCGACCGGTGGGGTGTCGGTCGGCGCGATCGCCACCGTCTGGACGTCCTGCTCCCACAGCCGCGCGCGGGCCGGGTCCTCCAGCAGCGCCAGCACGGTGCCGCTGCGCTGCCGCGGTCCCGCGCCGGGGGCCCGGGTGGCGCTGCGCACCTGGTGGGCGATGCGGATCAGGTCGTCGTCCTGCATCGAGGTGCCGACGAAGAGCACGTGCCGGGTGAGCAGAAGGGAGTGCAGCACCCCGGCCAGGGCCGCGCGGGTGTCGCCGAACTGCAGGTACTCCTCGCGGGTGAGCACGACGCTCTCGGGGTGCGCGGCGTCGCCGTGCAGCTTGAGCAGCCACGGCCGGCCGGGGGCGGCCTCGTCGAAGGGCAGCACCGAGAGCTCGCGGCCGATGTCGGCGGCGGCGAGCTCGACCAGCGGGTCGTAGTTGGTGGTGACGAACTCCTGCACCGGCAGGTCGGCGATGAGCGCGTGCGCCAGCGCGTAGTGCCCGGGCCCGAACCGCTCCTTGACGAAGGTCTCCAGCTGCTCGCGGCCGAGCTCGCGGGCCAGCAGCGCGGCGGAGTCCTGGGCCGGCAGCCGGGACAACCCGGCCCGCAGGGCGTCGTCCAGCCCCGACCGCTCGGCCAGCTCGTCGAGCAGCTGCTCCCAGGTGGGCAGACCGGCCGCGGCGCTCACCCCCGCGCCGACGAAGACGGCCAGCTGCCCGCGGCCCGCCCGCTCGCCGAGGTCCCCGGCCAGCTCCCCCAGGTGGCCCGGCAGGTCCCAGCTGCCCGCCTCGGCCCGGCGGACCCGTTGCGCCGCGGCCAGGTCGCTCGGCCCGCGCAGCACCAGCGCGACGTCGAAGTCGTGTGCCTGCGCGGCCTCGCGCAGCACCGGCAGCAGCCGCTGCAGCAGCGTGCCGCGCTGCCCGGCCGCCCCGCCCCAGCCGGTCCCGAGCGCCGGCAGCGCGACCAGCCGGCGGGCCCGGCCGTGCACCGGGGTCGGCACCTCTCGCCGGGCGACGGCAGCCAGCGCCTCCCGGGCGCCGTCGACCAGCCAGCGCAGCGCGTCCTCGGGGTCGCGCTCGCGGTCGTCGACGGTGTCGACCAGCCACAGCTGCCGCCCGGGCTCACCGGCGCGGCGGTCGGGGACCTCGAGCACCCGCTCGTCGCCGTCCCAGCCGAGGTCGAGGCAGACGCCGTTCCGGTCCTCGCTGCCCACGAGGACGTCGGGCAGCAGCCGGCGCCACTCGGTCGTGACCCGCAGCGACCGGTCGGTGGGCACGAGGACGTCGTCGCACACCAGCCGCCGGAGGTCCGCCCCGACGACGAAGACGTGTCCGCTCACGATCGGAGGGGTGCCCCACCGCGCGGGGGGTGAACCGGCACGGGACCGGGCGTCATCCGGCCCGGGTCGGCGCTCAGCGGGGGATGCCGCAGCCCCCGGCGCCACAGGCGCACCCGGCACAGGCCGCGGGCCGCACCGGTGCCGGCTGCGCGGCGATGGTGCGCAGGCTCGAGGAGCCGACGAGCAGGACGACGCCGAGCAGACCCAGGCCGAGCGCCCCGACGACCGTGGCGCCGCCCGCCGCGCGCGTCCAGCCGGCGACCAGCCCGGTCACCACCAGCACGCCGGTGACCAGCGCCCACCAGACGAGGGCGGCCTGACCGCTGCGGCGCACCGCCCCGCCACGGCCGAGCAGGGTCAGCGCGCCGACGAGCAGCCCGGCCGGGACGGCGAGGAGCAGCGCCCAGCCCGCCAGAGCCGCGGAGGTGGAGGCGAGCGTGATCGCCAGC
>DASQXT010000187.1:0-5921 GCA_035639575.1 Geodermatophilus sp. | reverse complement strand
GTGGTCGTCGAGGGCGGGCGCGCGGTGGGCGTCGAGACGGCCGACGGCGTGGTGCGGGCCGGCGAGGTGGTGCTGGCGGCCGGCGCCGTCGGGTCGCCGCAGCTGCTGCTGCTCTCCGGCATCGGCCCGGCCGACGACCTGCGCGCGCTGGGCCTCGACGTGGTGGCCGACGTCCCCGGCGTGGGCGCGGACTACACCGACCACCCCGACGTCTACGTCACCTGGCGGCCGGCCCGGCGGCTGCCGATGCCGCGCGACCTGCACCCGCTGCACGGCGTCCTCAACGCCACCTCCGACGGCGCGGCGGTGCCCGGCGACCTCGAGGTGCTGCCCTGGCTCAAGCCGTTCAGCCGGGTGATGGTGCCCCGCACGTCGGTGGGCGTGGCCCGGGCGCTGCGCCGGCCGGGAGCCACGCTGAGGGCGCTGCGCGGCGCCTCGCTGCACCGGCTGCTCGACACCGCCCGGCGCCGCGACGACCTCTTCCTCGGCGTCGCGCTGCAGCGGGAGGACAGCCGCGGCCGGCTGACCCTGACCCGTCCCGACCCGGGCGTGCAGCCGCGGCTGGAGTACCGGTACCTGTCCACCGACTCCGACCGGCGGCGGATGCGGCAGGGCGTGCGGCTGGCGGCCGAGCTGCTGCGGACGGCGGCGCTGGCCCCGCTGGTCGCCGAGCGGACCGGGCTGCCCGACGACGTCCTGGCCTCCGACCGGGAGCTGGACCGCTGGATCCGGCGCTCGCTGGCCACCGCCGTCCACCTGGCCGGGACGGCGCGGATGGGCCCGGACTCCGACCCCGGCGCGGTGGTCGACCAGCACCTGCGGGTCCGCGGCGTCGAGGGTCTGCGGGTGGTCGACACCTCGGTCATGCCCACCGTGACCTCGCGCGGGCCGGCGGCGACCGCGGTGGCGATCGGCGAGCGCGCCGCGGAGCTGATGACGGGCCGCTGCTGACCACCGGCTGGGAACCGGCGGCCGGACGTCAGGCCGGCGGGGGCAGCGGCGGGGGCAGCGGCGGGAGCGGCATGCCGGGCGGCGGGAAGGCGACCTCGGGCTCGGCGGAGATGATCGGCGCCATGGCGTTGTGCCAGGCCTGCGCGGCGAACCCGCCGCCGTAGGTGCCGACGTCCTGGTTCTGCTTGGGGTTGAGCACCATGACGCTGCCCGTGTAGCGGGGCGTGAAGCCGATGAAGGCGATCGAGAACCGGTCCTGGCTGGTGCCGGTCTTGCCCGCGACCGAGTGGCCGGGGATGGCAGCCCGCGTCCCGGTGCCGATGGGCAGGTCGACGTCGCCCAGCAGGATCTGGTCCAGGGTGGTGGCCACGGCCGGCGGGATCGCCTCGGGGGTGCAGTGGTCGCCGGTGTCGTACGGCGTGCCGTCCTGCTTGGTCAGCGGCTTCCCGTCGCGGCCCAGGATCCCGGTGACCGGGGTGGGATCGCACTGGGTGCCGTTGGCGGCCATCGTGGAGTAGGCGCTGGCCAGCGCCAGTGGACTGGTCGCCTCGGCGCCGAGCGTGAACGACGCGCGGTTCTCCTTGATCACCTCGTCGGCGATCGGGTCCAGCGAGAACAACCCCATGCGCTGCGCCGTCCGCACCGGGCCCTCGACGCTGCCCAGCTCGTCCTCCAGGGCCACGAAGTAGGTGTTCGAGGAGCGGATGAGGGCTTCGGCCAGCGACAGTGTCGGCGGGTAGTTGCCGGTGGCGTTCTGGACGGTGTACGGCGCGGTCCCGTTCTTGTAGACCCGGGAGACGTAGGGGTCGGAGGTCGTGATGACGTGGTCGGGCGGGATCCCCTTCTCCAGGGCTGCCGCCGCCGTGAACACCTTGTAGGTGGATCCCGCGCCCTGGCTGGCGGCCACGTTGAGGTTGACCGACTCCTGCGCGGGGTCCTGGGGGTCGTAGCCGAAGCGCCGGTTGACGCTCATGGCGAGCAGGTGCCCGGTGCCCGGCTCCACCATCGTGAACATCACCGCGAGCGGGTCCCCCAGGGGGAGGGTGGCCACGACGCCGCTGTCGCCCGACCTCTGGATGTCCGCGCGCATCGTCGTCTGGATGGTCAGCCCGCCGTCCTCCAGCTGCTCCTGGGTCATCCCCAGGGTGTCGGTGAGGTACTTCTGCAGGAAGTCGCAGAAGAAGCCGCCGAGGACGGCGCTGCCGGCGCAGCCGTTCGGCGGAGGCGGTTCGGGGGAGGTCTGCACCGGTTGCGCCTCGACGTCCGCGAACTCCTGGTCGGAGATGTGGCCCAGGGAGTGCATGCGGTCGAGGACCTCGTCGCGCCGCGCCCGGCCCTTCTGCGGGTCCTTGATCGGGTCGTCGGTCGTCGGGTTCTGCACCAGCCCGGCCAGCATCGCCGCCTGCGGGAGGGTGAGGTCGGCGGCGTCGACGCTGAAGTAGGCCCGCGCCGCGGCCTGCACCCCGTAGGCGCCCTCGCCGAAGTACACCGTGTTCAGGTAGCGGGTGAGGATCTCCTCCTTGGGGTACTCCCGCTCCAGCGAGAGGGCCAGCCGCGCCTCCTTGAGCTTGCGCCCCACGCTCTGCTCGGTGGCCGCCTGCCGCTCCTCCGGGGTCTCGGCGGTCTGCAGGAGCGTCTGCTTGACCAGCTGCTGGGTGATCGACGAGCCACCCTCCTGCACCGAACCCGCCGAGGCGTTGCGGACCAGGGCGCGCAGCGTGCCCTCGAGGTCGATCGCTCCGTGCTCCCAGAACCGCTGGTCCTCGATGTCGACCATCGCCTGCTTCATCACGTCGGCGATCCGGTCGCCGGACACCGGCGTCCGGTTGTTCCGGTAGAAGTAGGTGATCACCGACCCGTCGGAGGCCAGGACGACGGTGTTGGCCGGTGGCGTGTCGTCGACCAGCTGGACCGGCAGCGGGGCCAGCAGCTTGGTCGAGGAGCTGGCGGCCAGGCCCGGCCCGACCACCCAGGGGATCAGCAGGGCGGCGAACAGCGCGCCGGCGAGGGGGAGGACCAGCAGCAGGCGGCCGAGCGCGTGCAGCCGCGGGTGGGAGGGACGGGACCTGTGCGACCGTGCCATGGCGCCCTCGCGGTGCTCGTGCCCCGGCGTGCAGGGGGAGCGCGACGCCGTGCGAGCAGCATTGCGCACCGCGACGGTCCGGAACACCAGGATGAGCGCGGTCGACGGCGCGTCCCGGCGGCGCGCCGTGCGCAGCCGCCGGGACGGCGGATCAGGGGGCCTCAGCGGGCGGTGGGGAGCTCCGAGGTCACCGGGTTCGCCGGCGCGGACCACGCGTCGGGGTGCCGGCGGCCGGTGTCGGCGACCCACCCGCCGGAGGGGCGGGTGGCCGGGCGGGCGCTCAGGCTCACGATCAGGGCGAGCAGGCCGACGAGTCCGAGGAGGACACCAGCGATCACCAGGAACGTCGTGAGCATGTACTCAACGTAGGCAGATGAGCCTCCTGTGTCACGTGGCGGATCTCCACCGGAGTCCGACGCGAACTCGGACAGGATCTGACGAGCAGGTCACACCCGGCGCACCCGTCCCAGGCGGACCACCACCGCTGGACGTGGGCTCGCCGTCCCGGGTATGGGGCTCCTCGCTCCTCTCCGCGGTGGGTGGGGCCCCGACGACAGGAGGACGCCCGTGACCGACCTGCTCCGGACCGCCGGCCGCGCCGTCGCCGTCCCGCTGGGGGTGCTCGCCCGCCGGCGCCACGGCAAGCCGATGCACCCGCGCGGCGCGGTGCTCGACGCCGTGCTGGAGCGCACCGGCGGACCGGCCGGGTGGGGCGTGCCCTGGCTGGCCGGCAGGGGGGACGACGCGGCGCTGGCCCGGCTCTCCCGCGGTGCCGGGCTGCCTGCGCCGCTGCCGGACCTGCTGGGCCTCGCCGTCCGGCTCCCGGGTCCGGACGGCCCCGTGGACCTGCTCCTGTCGACCACCGGACGGGGTCGGCTCACCCGCTGGCTGCCGGTGCCCCGGCGGGACGCCGCGGCGGTCTACTGCTCGATCATGGGCTACCGCACCCCGGCCGGACCGGTGTTCCTGGCGGCGCTCCCGGAACCCGGGGCCGCGCCGGTGACCGCTGAGCCCGGGCCGGTCGCCGCAGCAGCCCGCAGCGGCCGGCTGGCCTTCACGCTGGCCGCGGCGCGGGGGGCGGGGGAGTGGCAGCCGTTCGCCCGGCTGCGGCTGCTCGCCCCGGTGGCCGAGGTCGACCCCGACGTCCGCTTCGACGCCGTCCTCCACCCGCCGCCGGGCCTGGTCCCGGACGGCCCGATGGCCCGGTTCCGCGCCCCCGCCTACGCGGCCGCGCGGGAGGGCCGGGACGCGTGACCGCAACGGTGGCGCGCGGCACCGGTCGCCTGGCGGTCGACGACTGCCGGAGGACCTACGAGGAGCTGTCGGCCGAAGTTCGGGCTGACTTCGCCTGACCCCCCGTTCGGGTACTCCCCGTCACCACTCGGTTGAGCGGAGTGTCGGCGGGTAGTACCACCGGTACCCGTCCGTCTCGGTCCACGGTCTGCGCCCCTGCCCGTCGCAGTGCGCGACGACAGGAGGAGAAGCGCCGCGTGAACGACGCCGACCCCTCGGCAGTCGCCGGGACCCGGCTGGTGACCGTTCCGTACGCCGACCCCTACGTCGAGGCCGTCCTGCCGGAGGGGGGCGTCCGGGTGGGCCCGGAGCAGGGCCCCGGTCCGTGGCTGGACCCGGCATACCTCGCGGCCCATGCCGACGGCGTCGACGTGGTGCACCTGCACGCCGGCTACGGGCACCTGCCCGAGGACGAGGTGGTGAGCTGGGCGGAGACGGTCCGGCGCACCGGCGTCCCGCTGGTGCTGACCGTGCACCAGCTGCGGGACCCCGAGCAGCCGACCCGGCGCCGGCACGACGCCCACCTGCAGGCGCTGCTGGCGACGGCCGAGGTGGTGCTCACGCTGACCCCCGGGGCGGCCGACGAGATCGCCGCGCGGTTCGGCCGGACGGCGATCGTCGTGGCACACCCCTCGATCGCCGAGCCGGTGCCCGGGCTGGGCGCCGAGCGCGGCCTGGTCGGCCTGGCGCTCACCGCACCGTGCCCGGCCCTGCCCGACCCGGCGATGCTGGTCCGCGCCGCGCTGTCCGGGGCCGTCAACGGCGGTGGGCGGCTGCGGGTGTTCCTCGACGACGGCGTGGCGCCGCCGCCCGTCTTCGCCGCCGGGGACAGCCTGGAGTTCCTGCCGCGGAAGGTCGACTCGTGGGCCGCGCAGCTGCAGGAGCTGCACGCCGTCGTCCTGCCCCAGTCCTGCGGCACCCACTCGCGGGAGCTGGAGGTCTGCCGCGACGTCGGCACGCGGGTGGTCGCGCCCAGCTGCGGGTGGTTCGCCGACCAGTGGTCCGACGTCGTCCCCTACGACAACGACGAGGAGCGCGGCCTGGACCCGGTGTCCCTCGACGCCGCCGTCGCCGCGGCGCTCACCCGGCCGGCGCCGCGGCCGGCCGACCGGGGGTGGCGGGCCGAGCAGCGGGCCGCCGTCCGGGCCGTGCACGCGCAGGTCTACGCCCAGGTGGTCGCCGACCGCGCCGGCTGAGCCGGGTCAGAGCTGCAGCTTGAACCCCACGTGCGAGGCGGTGAACCCGAGCCGATCGTAGAAGCGGTGCGCCTCCCGGCGGCGGGTGTCGGTGGTGAGCTGCACCAGTCCGCAGCCGCGCCGACGGGCCTCGTCGACGATCCAGGCGAAGAGTGCCGCGCCGATGCCCTGCCCGCGCAGGTCGGCCCGCACGCGCACCGCCTCGATCTCCAGCCGCGTCATCCCGCCGCGGGAGAGGCCGGGGATCTCGGTGAGCTGGGCGGTGCCCACGACGTCCGGCCCGTGCGTCACGGCGAGCAGCAGCTGGGCGGGGTCGGCGTCGACGGCGGCGAAGGCCCGGCGGTAGGGCGCGAGATCGGAGGACTCCCGGTCGCGGCCGAGCGGGTCGTCGGTCAGCA
>DASQXT010000186.1:0-4537 GCA_035639575.1 Geodermatophilus sp. | reverse complement strand
CGCCGGTACGAGAGCCCCCACGAGGTCGGCGAGGCCGGCGAGTACGACTGGGACGTCTTCTCCGGCGCCCGCGGCGCCTTCCACGACAGCTCCCGCACCCGGGTCTCGCTGGTCTCCACCGGCACGCTGGGCACCTGGGACCGGCGGCGGTTCCGCGCCAACGTCGTCCTCGAGGGGGCGGGGGAGGACGCGCTGGTCGGCCGGCGGGTGCGGCTGGGCGGCGCCGAGCTGGACGTCGTCAAGCAGGTGGACCGCTGCGTCATGGTGACCCGGCCGCAACCAGGCGGGATCGGCCGCGACAACGGCGTCCTCACGACCATCCACCGCGAGCGGGACGGCTGCCTCGCGGTGGGGGCGCTGGTCGCCCGGGCGGGCACCGTCGCAGTGGGCGACGAGCTGACAGCATGAGCCGCGTGCGCACCGTGGAACTGCGGCCGGGGGAGGAGTCCATCCGGCTGGGTCAGCTGCTCAAGCTGGTGGACGCCGTCCCGACCGGCGCCCAGGTGAAGGACGTGCTGCTCACCGGCACGGTCCGGGTCAACGGCGAACCCGAGGAGCGCCGCGGTCGGCAGGTCCGCCGGGGCGACGTGGTGAGCATGGACGGCATGGAGGACGTGCGCGTCGCCTGAGCGGCCACCGCCGCGGACATGGCCGGAGGCGCGGTTCCACGTGGAACTGACAGGCTGACCCCATGACGCGCGCGCCGTACCTGTCGTCCCGGCTGCAGGGCTTCGGGACGACGGTCTTCGCCGAGATGAGTGCGCTCGCCGTCGCCACGGGCTCGATCAACCTCGGGCAGGGCTTCCCCGACTACCCGGGGCCGCCTGAGGTGCTCGAGGCCGCCCGCTCGGCGATCGGCACCGCGCACGACCAGTACCCGCCGGGCCCCGGCATCCCGGAGCTGCGGTCCGCGGTGGCCGAGCACGTGCACCGCTTCGGGGGCCACGCGTACGACCCGGACACCGAGGTGCTCGTCACCGCGGGCGCCACCGAGGCGCTGACCGCCGCGCTGCTGGCCCTGCTCGAGCCCGGCGACGAGGTCGTCCTGTTCGAGCCGATGTACGACAGCTACGCCGCGGGCATCGCGATGGCCGGCGGGGTCGCCCGGCCGGTGCCGCTGCGGCCCCCACCGTCGGGCTCCGGGCCGTGGACCTTCGACGCCGCCGAGCTGCGCGCGGCGGTCACGCCGCGGGCCCGGCTGCTGTTGCTCAACACGCCGCACAACCCCACCGGCAAGGTCTTCACCCGCGCGGAGCTCGGCACGTTGGCGGCGCTGGCCATGGAGCACGAGCTGCTGGTGCTGGCCGACGAGGTCTACGAGCACCTGGTCTTCACCGGCGCCCGGCACGCCTCCCTGTCCACCGTGCCCGGCATGCGCGAGCGGACCCTCGTCGTGGGCAGCGCCGGGAAGACCTTCAACGTCACCGGCTGGAAGGTCGGCTGGATCTGCGGTCCGGCGCCGCTGGTGTCCGCCGTCCGCACGGCCAAGCAGTTCCTCACGTACGTCAACGGCGGGCCGTTCCAGCCGGCGGTCGCGGCCGGGCTGCGGCTGCCCGACGAGTACTTCGCCGGCATCGCGCGCGACCTCGAGTACCGCCGCGACGTGCTGGTCGAGGGGCTGACCGCCGCGGGGCTGCCGGTGGTGTGCCCGGAGGCGACGTACTTCGCCACGGTCGACGTCCGACCGGTGCAGCCCGACGGGGACGGCCTGGCGTTCTGCCGGGCCCTGCCCGAGCGCGCGGGGGTGGTGGCCGTCCCGACGGTGGTCTTCTACTCGTCGGAGCACGCGCACCTGGGCCGTCACCTCGTGCGCTTCGCGTTCTGCAAGGGCGACGCGGTGCTGGCCGAGGCGGTCGAGAGGTTGACGGGGATGGGCGGGGCGGGAGCATGAGGAGGTCGGCATGAGGTTCGGGGTGGTCCAGCACGACATCGTCTGGGAGGACCGGGAGGCGAACTTCGCGCGCCTGGCGCCGCTGGTCGCCCGCGCGGCCGGCGCCGGGGCGGAGTTCGTGCTGCTCAGCGAGACGTTCTCGACCGGGTTCTCGATGACGCCGGGCATCGGGGAGCCCGAGGGCGGCCCGTCGGCGCAGTTCCTCCAGGAGCGGGCGGCCGAGCACGGCGTGTGGGTGGCCGGCAGCTGCCCCGAGGTCGCACCGGACGGCCGGCTGCCCTACAACTCGTTCGTCCTGGCCGGCCCCGACGGGACGGTGCACCGCTACCGCAAGCTGCACCCGTTCACCCACGGCGGCGAGCACGAGCGCTTCCGGGCGGGAGAGAAGCCGGTGACCGTGGAGGTCGGCGGGCTGCGGGTGACCCCGTTCGTCTGCTACGACCTGCGCTTCTCCGACGTCTTCTGGTCCGCCGCGCTGGACACCGACGTCTACCTGGTGACGGCGAACTGGCCGGCCGCCCGCCGGCTGCACTGGCAGACGCTGCTGCAGGCCCGGGCGATCGAGAACCAGGCCTACGTGGTGGGCTGCAACCGCGTCGGCACCGCGGGCGACGGCACCGAGCACACCGGCGACAGCCGCATCGTCAGCCCGATGGGGGAGTTGCTGGCGACCGCCGCGGGCGTGGAGACGGTGCTGGTGGCCGACGTCGACCCCGCCGAGGTGACCGCGACCCGCGAGCGGCTGCAGTTCCTCGCCGACAGGCGGGCTTAGGGCGTCCGCCAATAGGTCAGCGGATGCGTGGTGATCTTGGCCGGGTGTTCCAGCGGTAGCGGTACCAGGCGGCTCGTAGCAGGGCACGGATCGTGATGATGGCGGTGGCCAGCGCCCGGTAGGCGTCCACGCAGTCACGGCGGCGGTCGGTGCAGCGGCGCAGCCGGCCGAAGTCGTTGAGCCAGGAGTTGGTCCGCTCCACGACCCAGCGCCGACCGACCTGGATCGGCGCCGGCTGGCCGCGTGAGGCGATCTGGCCGCGCACCCCTCGCTCGTCGAGGGCATCTCGGCAGGGCCGGTAGTCATAGCCGGCATCCAAATGCACCGTCGCCTCGACCGGCAGCGGGGCGAAGTCCTTGAGCGCATCGAGGGTGGCCGGCAGCAGGGCGTCATCGCGGGTGTTGGCCGGCGCGCAGACCGTGCCCAGCGGAATGCCGGCACCGTCGGACAGCTAGGAGCGTTTCAGCCCGCCCTTGCCCCGGTCGACCGGGCTGCGCCCGGCGCACTCGCCGCCGCAGGGCGCCTTGGTGGTGCAGCCGTCCACCGCCAGGTCGGCCAGGTCCAGGCCGATCATCTGCTCGTAGGCGTCCAGGCAGGCCAGCCGCAGCCGGTCGAAGATCCCCAGCCGGATCCACTCGTCCCGGCGCCGGCGCATCGTCGTCGCCGAGCAGGTGCTGTCGGCCAGACGCTCGTAGCCGGCGCCGAACACCAGCGCCTCGATGAGCTTGTCGAAAACGATGCGGTCGTCGATGCGCGGCCGGTGGCAGCCCAGCGGATGCTCATCGACGCGCTCGGGCAGCAGGGCGAGGAACTGCTCGCGCAGCGGGTCAAGGATGCACGATGGGACGGCAGGCACGAGCGGTCCCCAGCACACGGAGTGTCAGCACCTTCGTGAGCGTGACCCTCGTGCCTGCGCCCGCTCATGCCAGGCCCGCCGCCATCAACTGCGCCCTACTGGCGAACGCCCTTAGCGGGCACAGTAGCCCATATCGGCGAGGCCGTTGAGGATCATGGGTAGTGCTTCGGGGGTGTTTGCTCCGGTTCCGTCGTGCAGGAGGATGATGCTGTCCGGCTGCACTGCCTGCAGCACGCGGTCCCGGATGGTTGTCGCGGGCGGATCCGCCCAGTCGCGCGGGTCGACCGTCCACAGCACCATCGAGGTCAGACCGACGTCCTCGGCCGCAGCCTCCACCGCCGGGTTCGTGGCCCCGTACGGAGGACGCCACCGCGTCGGAGTCGTCCCGGTCACCTGCTCGACCACGTCGTCGGTGTCCTGCAGCTCCGCTTCGACCTGGGCCCGGTCCAGCTGGGTGAGGTCCGGGTGATCCCAGGAGTGGTTGCCGATGGTGTGCCCCTCCCGGTCTTCGCGGCGCACGATGGCGGGGTTGGCAGCGGCCATCTCGCCGACCACGAAAAAGGTCGCGGGCACCCCGTATGCCGACAAGGTCTCGAGGATTTCCGGCGTGGCGGTGCGGTTGGGGCCGTCGTCGAAGGTGAGGCGAACGTAGCCGGCCGCACACGGCTCCGCTGCCGCCTGAGCGGGGACGGCGGGCAGCACCAGCCCACAAGCTGCAGCGACGACGAGCACCGTCGAGGATCTCATGAGGAACGGTTGCACATCGCACCGAGTCGCGCAGGGGCAAGGATCACCGCGGCGACGTGCTGCAGGTGGCGACGTGCTGGAGGTGGTGGTCGGGGTTGTGGTGACTCGAGAAGGGGGTCGGGGGACCGGGTCGCGGTGTGCGCCTCATCCGAGGCCGCCTGCTGTGGTCGAACCGCACGTCGACCCCTGCACCGCCCAGGCGTTGGACCCGTGACCGCTGCTGCACCGTGCGCTCGGTCGCACCGTGCGCTCGGTCGCGGAGGCTCGCTAG
>DASQXT010000185.1:0-2243 GCA_035639575.1 Geodermatophilus sp. | reverse complement strand
GCCGGCCGCCCGGAGCACCTCCTTCATCGACGGCTTGTCGCGACACAGCCACGCCGTCCGCACCGACGTCCCGGGGATCGTGCAGTTCTCCCGCACCTGGGCGGCAGCCAGGGTGTGCGACTCGATCGTCGCCACGGTGGTCCGGTCGTCCGCGGCGGGGACCCGGCCGGGATCCACCGTCGACGTGGTGACCGGACAGCAGCACGCCGATACGTGCCGCCCGTACAGCAGGCCGCTGCGATGCACGCAGTGCGCTCTCACAGCCACGCAGGGTGAACCGCACGCGCCCGGTGCGCGGAGGGGGTGCGTCCCCGTCGGCAGCCGGTGGTACGCCCAGGTTCCGGGGGTACCGTCGCGCCGGTCGTGGTCCGTGTCGCCAGGAGGCCGACGATGACCGACACCCCGGTGATGCCGGTGCACATGCAGCGCGTGGGCTTCGACCCGCCACCTGAACTGGCCCGCCTGCGCGCGGACGAAGGCGTCCTCAAGGTGGTGACACCGTTCGGGCTGCACGCCTGGCTGGTGACCCGGTACGACGACGTCCGCATGGTGCTCTCGGACCCCGAGCGGTTCAGCAACGCGCGCACCGACTTCCCCTTCGCCGGACAGTTGCAGCTCAGCCGGGAGGAGATCGCGCAGCGGCGGGCCGGTCAGCTGCTGGCCATGGACCCACCGGAACACACCCGTCTCCGGCGGATGCTCACCCCCGAGTTCACCGTCCGCCGGATCCGCCGGCTGGCGCCGCGGATCGAGGAGATCGTGGACAGCCACCTGGACGCGATCGAGAAGGAAGGGCCGCCGGCCGACCTCGTGTCCGAGTTCGCGCTGCCCATCCCGTCGCTGGTCATCTGCGAGCTGCTCGGGGTGCCCTACTCCGAGCGTGAGCAGTTCCAGCGGCGCACCCGCAAACAGCTGGACCTGTCGGTGCCGATGCCGGAGCGGTTGCAGCTGCAGCGCGAGAGCCGGACCTTCATGGAGGAGCAGGTCGCCCGGGCCAAGGCGGCGCCGGGCGACGACATGCTCGGCATGCTGATCCGCGAGCACGGCGACGAGTTGACCAACGATGCGCTCGTCGGCGTCGCGCTGCTCCTGCTCGTCGCCGGCCACGAGACGACGGCGAACATGCTCGGGCTCGGCACCCTGGCTCTGCTCCGCCACCCGGAGCAGCTCGCCGCGGTCCGCGACGACCCCGCGGCGGTCGAGCCCGCGGTCGAGGAGCTGCTGCGCTGGCTCTCCATCGTGCCCCAGGGGATCCTGCGGACGACGACCACGGAGGTCACCCTCGCCGGGCAGACGATCCCCGCCGGCGAGCTCGTGGCCGTCTCCCTGCTGGCGGCCGACCGCGACCCGGCGCTGGTCGAGGACCCCGACCGGTTCGACACCACCCGCGGCGCCATGGGGCACGTGGCCTTCGGGCACGGTCTGCACCACTGCCTGGGCGCACCGCTGGCTCGCATGGAGATGAGGACGGCGTTCCCCGCCCTGTTGCGGCGCTTCCCGGAACTCGACCTCGCGGTCCCGTTCGAGGAGGTCCCCTTCCGGCCGCACCACTTCATCCACGGGCTGCAGTCGCTGCCCGTCACCTGGTGAGGGAGGTGGATCGGAGGTGGAGGTCATCGCCGACCGCGAGGTCTGCATCGGTTCCGGGAACTGCGTCTTCGCCGCGCCGCAGGTCTTCGACCAGGACGACGAGGTGGGCCTCGTCGTCCTGCTGACGCCGCAGATCACCCCGGAGCACGCCGCCGCCGTCCGCGACGCGGTCGCGCGCTGTCCGTCAGGGGCCCTGCGGATGGTCGAGGACTGATCCCGCGCCGTCGGGGTCCGGACGATCCCGCAGCGGTGGCCGGCGGTGCGCGACGGGCGTCCCGACCCGGTCGTGCGCCGGGCCGAGGCCGTCGCCATGGCCGTCGTCCGCTCCCCGCACGGCCCCCTCGCCGACGACCCCCGCGGGGGCGTGCCCCGGCGCTCCGGACTGCAGCGCGACGGATCCGCGCGACGGGACCGGTGCCGGGTCGTCCACCCCCCGAGCGGCACTGCGCGCCGTCGTCACGGTGCGCCCTGCGATGCTCCCCGCCGCCCTCGCTGGAGCCCCCGGGGCGCCCCAGATCACGTCTGTCCTGCGCTACCTCCGGGTGCACGCCGACCTGCTCCACCGCGGTCCGGTGACCGTCGACGGCCGGGTGAGCGTCGGTTGGGTGTTCCTCGGGCCGGACGGGTCACCGTGGCGGGATCGGAAGCCCGGC
>DASQXT010000184.1:0-4047 GCA_035639575.1 Geodermatophilus sp. | reverse complement strand
CCGCGCAGACGAACACCACCCGCGGCGGTCGGCCGGGTGATCTCTCGGTCATGGGTCGTCCTCGTCGACACGGACCACGCACCTCCCCGGCGACCGGGCGGAGGAACTCCGGGAGCCGTCGACACCGAGGTGCGGGGTGACACGACCACCCCGGCGCGCCAGGGAGACCTCTCCTGCTCCTCCGGCCGCCGGCCTCGGCGCGCTGCGCACCGACTGTCCGGGCTGCGTCACGCCAGGGAGCTCGGTGTCTCGTCGGGTCGGTGCCTCGACGACGCTCTGTTGCTGGGCCGCGTTGAGGAGTGATCGGAGCCAGGGATAGGGTGGGCTCACCACGGAGACCGCGTGGAGGACATCCCAGCCGCGAGCGCCCCGTCCTGACCGGGGTCACCGTGGGCGGTCGAGAGCATCCGCGCCGGTCCTCTCCGGCTGACCTCGGCCGGGTGGGTCGGAGCGGTACGGCAGGTGGCGGACGACCGACCGTTCCCGACGTCGGCAGCCGCGCGGTGGACCGCACCGGCCTGCAGTCGGTCCGGCCGGACGTCGTCCCCTGCGGAGACCTCGTCGAGCTCCCGGTACTCCCGCGCCGTCGCCGCTCGCGGAGAGGCGACGTCTCCATGCCACCAGGGGGAGCCCACCCGTGCTGTTCACCGTCGCCTCCGCCCACCTCCTCGCCATGGAGGCACACGAGGGCCAGGTCGACGAACGAGGCCGTGACTACTACCTGTACGAGCTGGTGCCGATCGCCGATGCGGCCCGTCCCTACGGGAAGCGCGCCGAGATGGTCGCGGTCCTGCACCACATCGTCGAGGACACCCGCGACCACCCCGACCCTGCCCGCCGCTACGACCTGGACCGGCTGCGCAGCCTCGACGTGCCCGAAGACGTCGTCCGCGCGATCGACGCGATCACCCCGCGCCCCCGCGAGCCGTACCTGGGCGGGTTCATCCAACGCGCCGCCGCCGACCGGCTCGGCCGCCTGGTCGAGCTGATCGAGAACAAGCGTCACCTCGACGAGAGCGAGCACCTGGCCAGGACGGACCCCGACAAGGCGCGCACCCTCCGGGAAGGCCGCTACCTCCCGGCCCGGCGGATCCTGCTGAAGGCCGAAGCCGCCTCCGGGCCCCGCATCCTCGCCTGACCCCGGTGGGCGCCCCGCGGCGGTGCGGTGCCGTACCCGGTCTCCGGGGGAGATCCAGGACGGCTCCCCACGTGCGCACACGGCTCCGACCCGATCCCTGACGCGCACGCCGTGCACCGACGGCGTCCCCGCCTGGCGCGCCGGCTGCCGGGAGATCGCGACCGGCGGCCGCGGGGGAGTGCTCCTAGGGTCGCCGTGGGAACGCACCGCCACCCCGAGACCCCGAGCCCGGATCCCCGAGAGAGGGCCTGCATGAGGATCACTGCTGCCGTTATCGACGAACTGCACGGCCCCTTCGTCATCCGGGAGGTCGAGCTCGACGAGCCCGGCCCCGGGGACGTGCTGGTCCGGGTGGCCGCCACCGGGTTCTGCCACACCGACGGCATCGCCCGCGACGGCGACCTGCCCTTCCCGCTGCCCGGGGTGCTCGGCCACGAGGGCGCCGGCACGGTGGTGGCGGTGGGGGAGGGGGTCACCGGGGTCCGCGAGGGACAGGACGTCGTCCTCGGCTGGCCGTGGTGCGGAGCCTGCCGCAACTGCCAGGCCGGCGAGCCGCGCTACTGCCTGCGCATGGCGGAGCTGGTCGGCGGAGGCCACCGCCTCGACGGGCCGTCGGCGCTGCGCCGCACCGACGGTTCCCCGCTGGCCAGCCACTTCTTCGGGCAGTCGTCGTTCGGCACCTACGCCATGACCACCGCCTCCTCGCTGGTCCCGGTCCCTGCCGGGCTGCCCGTGGAACTGATGGGCCCGCTGGCCTGCGGGCTGGCCACCGGCGCCGGCGCGGTGTTCAACACGCTGCGCCCCGAGCCGGGCAGCTCGATCGTCGTCTACGGCGCCGGCACCGTCGGCCTGGCCGCGGTGATGGCAGCGCGCAACTCCGCAGCGACGACGATCGTCGCGGTCGACCGGTACGCCGCCAGACTGCGGCTGGCCGAGGGGCTGGGTGCCACGCACACCGTCGACGCGACCGACACCGACCCGGTGCGGGCGGTCGCCGAGATCTGCGGTGGCCCCGCCGACGCGTCGCTGGACTGCACCGGCAACACCGCGGTCATCCGGCAGGCGATCGACTCGGTGGGCATGCTCGGGACGGCCCTGCTCATCGGCGGCGCCCCTGCGGGGGCCGAGTTCAGCGCCGACCACCTGACCACGCTCTGGGGCAAGACCATCCGCGGCACCCTCGGCGGCAGCGGCCACGGCCAGCGGCTGATCGCCGCCCTGATGGACCTGCACGCCCGAGGCCGGTTCCCGTTCGACCAGCTGGTGCAGTACTTCCCGCTGGACCGCATCGAGGACGCCGTCGAGGCCTCCTACAGCGGCGCGGTCGTCAAACCCATCCTGACCATGCCCCACTGACACCTGCCTCCGGTGGACAGGCGGTCGATGCGCGGCGGCGCTCGGGCCGGGTGTGCGGGTGAGTCGCTGCCGGCGGTCTCACGCCTGGTGCAGCAGGGCCTCCACGCGGTCGGTCAGCTGCTGCCGGAGCTCGCCCTCGTCCAGCGTGCCGTCGTCGTAGCGCGGGATGCGGAGGATGCGCTCGGAGGCGAAGTCGAACGGCGCCGGCGGCGAGTTCTCCTCGCGGACGGGGATCCAGCCGCAGGGCTCGCCCTCCTTGCCGTCGATCTCCGACGTGCGCGCGTGCAGCATCCCCGCCTCGAAGACGACGTTGGGGTTGTCGATGAACGCGTGCGGCCCCCCGTCGACCGGGGCGGGCTCGGAGAGGTAGCAGATCCCGAACCGGGACCGGGCGACCTCCCGGGCGATGTGGGTGTTGATGTTCCCCGCCTCGTGGACCTTCGCCCAGTCGGTGAACTCGATCTGCCTGCCGTACTTGTGGAGGACCTGCTGGATCACGGTCCGCACCTTGGTGTCCGCCTTGTGCGAGTAGGCGACGAAGAAGTGGGGCTTGGTGAGCCTCGGGAAGCGGGCGGACTCCAGGCTGTCCCGCAGCTCGCCCAGGGCGGACGAGGTCATCCGGTTCTGCGTCCGGTTGGTCTCGTACAGCTCCAGCAGGATCGACAGGGCCTCGCCGAGCAACCGCAGTTCGGCCTTGGCGACGTCCGTGATCGCGATGGTCGAGGCGGACTCGAAGTAGAAGACGCCGAGGGGCTGCTTGCGGACCAGCGGCACCACGACCAGCGTGCGCGTGTCCCCGCTCTCGGCCATCGGCTCGTAGGGGGTCGGCAGGTCGCCGAGCTGGGACCACTCGTCGTCGATGACGCCCCCTCGGCCGAGCGGCGCGTCATCCCGGCTGACCGCCCACACCGGTCGCCGCTCGCAGTAGGCCGCGCAGACGGCGTTCGTGTAGCTCCCGGCCTCGCTCTGCACCGGCCAGGCGTTGGGCGTGTCGAGGCTGCTCCAGAACATGCTCAGACCCCGCCCGCCGCCGACCGTCTGCTCCCGCATCAGCTCGAAGTACTCAGCGCCCAGGTCCTTCTCGACGTAGCGGACGATCAGGTCGCGCACCCCGTCGAAGGTGGTGCCGTCGACGATGTCGACCGCTCGGGCGAAGCTGCGGAGCTGACCGGCGAAGGTGGTGGGCATCTCGGCCTCCGACGTCGAGGGCTCTGCTCCGAGACCGGGCGCGGACCCCTGTGGGCAGCGGGACGCTATCCGGGCGGCGTCACGGCCCCGTCACCGCGCGCCTCCCGGCCACGGCATCCCGCTGGTCGCCCGGCCCGGGCGGTGACGTCGCGGTGACGGCCGCGTGCTGCCATCGGGCGACGGGTGGACGCGGCCCGACCCAGAACCAGGCTGGACCGACCTGCTGGGCCCCGAGCCGGCAGGCGGGGGGAGCGCAGCCCCCGGGGGGTGACCGCGTGCCCGGTCGGCGGGGACGTCATCCGGACGGCGGGACGGCACTCTCCGCCAGGAAGCGGCGCACGCGGGCCTCGATGCGGTCGATGAGG